>JAEUSK010000233.1 GCA_016787925.1 bacterium
GGATAAGGCCAAAATGATGGTGATCAACCGCAAAGACGGCTCGATTACAGACAAGATTTTCAGGGACATTACGGATCATATTACAAAAAAAGACTGTTTGGTTATCAATGAAACCAGAGTTTTTCCCGCCCGTATCATGGCGAGGAAAGAAAAGACCAATGCCAAAGTTGAAGTATTCTTATTGCGCGAACTCGAAAACAATCTGTGGGAAGTATTGGTTAAGCCGGCCCGAAAGGTTCGAATCGGCAACCGCCTCGTCGTAGACGGCGTGTTTTGCGATGTGATCGATAATACGGTATCCGGAGGCCGCGTCGTACGTTTTAATTATACCGGTGATTTTCATAAATTCATCGATAAAGTCGGCCAATGTCCTTTGCCTCCTTATATCAAACGTCCGCCTGAAGAAAGCGATAAGACGGACTACCAGACGGTATTTGCGAAAACACGCGGCTCTGTTGCTGCGCCCACTGCAGGCCTGCATTTTACCAAGGAACTTCTAACTAAACTGAAACGCAAGGGCGTCACCATCGTTCCTCTTATTCTGCACGTCGGGCTTGGAACTTTCAGGAAGGTTGCTGTCGAAGATCTCGGCCGTCATAAGATGGATTCCGAATATTTTGAAATTTCAGAGCCGACCGCACGCGCGATCAACCAGACCAAAGATGCCGGCGGCAAAGTCATCGCCATAGGATCAACCGTGATGCGTACGATCGAAAGCTCCGTTACTTCGCTCAACCGCGTCAAACCGCATCGCGGATGGACGGATAAATTTATTTATCCACCGTATGAATTCAAGATCGTGGATAAACTCGTAACCAATTTTCATACCCCCGAATCTACTTTACTTATGCTGGCGTGCGCCTTCGCGGATAAGGAACTGATCTTCAAAGCCTACAAAAAAGCAATGAAAGACGGTTATCGTTTTTACAGTTTTGGCGATTCCATGCTGATCGAGTAAGATAAATCGAAAATCTGTACGCAAAAAACCCCGTTCGCACCAAGCTTACGGGGTTTTTGATTCAATACCTTTGAGATCAAATATTCATTATCGCTCTTTTCCAAACATATCCCTTTGAAAAAAAATAACCGCAAAGGACGCAAAGTTCGCAAAGAGAAAAATTAGCTTTGCGCGCTTGGCGAACTTTGCGGTTACGTATTACAGCTTCTGTTTCTGTAACCTTATTGTGCTTTCGCAACCGTGATCGTGCATGTCTTTGTATCGGACAAACTTCCGTCCGTGACCTTGACCGAAATAGTGTACGTTCCAGCCTGTCCAGCGCCCGGCGTCCACGAGAAACTGCCGTCCGATGACATCGCTGCCCCGGCCGGCGCTCCGGTCATAGAGAATACCAATTTATCATTTTTATCTTCATCGGATGCGGACGCACTAAAACTGATTTCCCCGCCTTCTGTCCCACTCTGATTGGAGAGCGAACTTAGTTTCGGCGCGCGGTTGACATTACTCACAGAAATGCTGATCGTTTTCGAGTCTTCCAGTCCTTCCCCGTCTTTAGCTTTGATCGTGATGGAATAATCGCCCGCCTGATCGTAATTCGGCGTCCAGGTAAACTTGCCATCGCTGAATGACGCGCCGTCCGGAAGCCCGTCCGCTGTAAGTTTCACTTTGCCGGCGTCTTCTTTATCGGGATCTGTCGCCGTCACGGTAAAGGACATCGCCTGGTTTTCAGTTCCCTTTTGATTGGCCAATGCGCCAAGCGCCGGTTTACGGTTCACATTTTTCACGGTTATCGTTGCAGACTTGGACGAGCTTAATCCTGCCGGATCAGCCACTTTGAATGTCACTGTATAGCTGCCCGCCTGATCAAATGTCGGCGCCCACGTAAAGGACCGTCCTTGCGCGTTGAAGACAGCGCCTTGCGGCGTTCCTTCGGCGGTAACCGTCAGTTTATTTTGATCCTCTTTGTCCGGGTCGGAAACTTCAACATTAAAAGTCAATTTCTGTCCTTCGTCAACAGACTGCGCTGCGATCTCGTTCATGACCGGTGACCGATTGACATGCGCTATTTTGACGTCCATATTTTTCGTGTCTTTTCCGCCTAAAATATCTGTCACGGTCACTTTTACGGAATAGCTGCCGGACTGATCGTACGTTGGCGTCCAGGTGATCGTTCGTGAAGCCGCATCAAATGCGGCGCCTTCCGGCAACCCTTCTGCGGAATAAACGAGTTTTCCTGCATCTTCTTTATCAAGATCCTCCGCTTCAGGAATAACGATGCTTGCCGGTTTGTTTTCTTCGCCTGAAGCAGGTTGAAGGGCAGCAAGTTTCGGCAAACGGTTGATATTCGTCACAGCAATCTTTATCGTTTTCGTATCAGCTAATTTATCCGGATCGGTGATTTTAAACGTAACATTGTATTCACCCGATTGGTCAAAGGTCGGCGTCCATGCAAATACCATAACGCCTTCATACACCTGAGCCGTCGCGCCGGCCGGAACATTCTCTGCCGTAATCACCAGTTTACCCGCATCTTCTTTATCCGGGTCGCTTCCTTTTACTCGGAACTGCAGAGGTTTCGTTTCATCAACTAACTGGTCGGCTACCGCATCAAGTGCCGGCGCCCTATTGACATGATTTACCGTGATCTTGAATGACGCCGCCGCAGTAAGTCCCAGCGCGTCCTTTACTGTTACCTTTATGCCGTCATAAACGCCTGATTGATCATACGTCGGCGTCCATTTGACCGTTCGTGTGATTGCATCAAACGTAGCGCCCTGCGGCAGGTTTTCAATCGTATAAGTTAATTTCCCAATATCCTCTTTGTCGGGGTCGGATGCTTCAGGCACAACCAAAACAAATTCTTTATTCTCATCAATCGATTGCGCTGCTATAACCGCGATCACCGGCGGACGATTGATATTGATAACTTTCACTGGAACGGATAGTTCATCCGTTGCGCCGGCTCCATCCGTCGCCGTAAATACGGTTGTGAAATCGCCCGACTGTTCATACGTCGGCGTCCATGCGAAGGTATTGCTCGTTGCCTGGAAGGTTGCTCCTTCGGGCAGGTTTGACGCTTTGATAGTCACCTTACCTTCGTCTTCGACATCGGGATCCGAGGCGCTGACTTTGAATGACAGAACTTTGACTTCGTCAATTTGTTGAGCCGTTATACCGGCTATCACCGGCGGACGGTTGACATGATTCACCGTTACGGACGTATTCACCGTATCGGATAATCCATCGACGTCCTTGACGATAAAATAAATACCGTCATATTTTCCGGATTGATCGTACGTCGGCGTCCAGTTAAATGCCTGCGAAGTCTTGTCAAATACAGCGCCGGCAGGTAAATTAAATCCGGCATAATCCAGTTTGCCCGCGTCTTCTTTATCGGGATCGGACGCCTGAATATTAAATGTAAATGGGCTATTTTCATCCGTCGTAAAACCTGCTGCAAGATCGGCAAAGATCGGCGGACGATTGATATGGTTAACGGTTATAACAGATTGTTTGGTGTCCGTTAATCCGCCATCATCTTTAGCAATAAAACTTATCGTGTAAGATCCGGATTGCTCGTAAGTAGGAATCCATTTGAATGTCAGAGTCGCCTCGTCGAATGTGCTTCCTTGCGGTAAATTGACTGCGGAAACTTTTAATTTACCGTCATCTTCCACATCCGCGTCGCTTGGTTTATTTATCGCAAAAGCGATTTCCTTATTTTCATCCACGGTATAATTGCCGGTAAGCGGCAAAGATGGCGCACGATTAGTATTGGTAACCGTTATGGTAATCGTATCTCGTGAGAATAACTTTGTTTGGGTTTTTTCCGTCGCGGTGAATACAATACCTTCGTATTTTCCTGACTGCTCAAATGTTGGTGTCCAGGAGAAAAGACTATCCTTTTCGTTGTACGTTGCTCCTTCGGGAATAAAGTTGGCCGAGAACCCAACCGGATTTCCGTCCGGGTCTATTCCGCGAACTTTAAATTCCAGCTTTTGATTCTCTGCAATCGTTTTATCCGGCGTGGGGAAAATGACAGGCGGTTTGTTGTGTGTTAAAAATAATATCGAAGAAAGATCGGCGACGACCATGAAGATGTCGTATTTTACCAAACTGAATGCCTGTCCAGGCGTATCATATCGCGCATCGAACTTCGGTCTATTGGGATTGCTGACATCGATTGCCCGAATACCCGCATCGTCGATGGATACGTATACGTACGGACCAACTTTGGCTACGTTATTCGTATGGCCGGGCAGTTTGAAGTCAGCCACTTGGCGCATTTTCTCGGGGTTGCTCACATCCACGATCACAACCCCGGATGGCCCATCGGCCACGTAGGCGAAATCATCATATACTTCAATGCCGACGGCGAATTGGGTCAAGAACCTCCGAAGCTCTCTCGGCGCCGCGGGATTATCGATATTGATCGCATGAATGCCGGACTTGCGGTCGGCAACAAAAAGCAGGCCTTTATCCGATATAAACACTTTACGCGCATAGTCCCAGTCTTTATCATACCGCAGTGTCGTTACGACTTTCGGAACTTTCGGGTCCGTAATGTCTACCACAACAAGCCCGGCTAAGCCGGCCGCAATGTAAGCATAATTATCTTTGACTTTAACATCCCACGCCTCGCCTTTCACGGCAAGCTCCGCGACCATCACCGGTTTTTTTATATTGGTTACGTCGTAAACCAGCAATCCCGCTAAATTATCCGCCATATAAACAAAATTACCTTTTTTGGCGATGCCGTAATTTTGTCCGACGGACCGGGTACGGCTGACAACTTTAGGATTATATATATCGGTAATATCCACGATGGACAATCCGGCGACCTTATTGGCAACAAAAAGCAGTTTACCGTCCAGCACCATTTCCAACGCATCGTCCTTTGACGCATCAATACGCGATACGAATTCAAAAGCGCCTACAGGATTGGCCTGCGCAAAAATCGCGTTGTTTGAGCTTTCCAAAACGAACATACAAAAAAGAAAGCCGAAACTTATTTTAGAAAACCATTTCATAAACCTACCCCATTGTGGTTTTGAGAAAGCATGAATCATCATTTTACTCTCCGTAAAACTATAATTATTTGTGAATTTGAATTGAGACAGGGTTAAAAAACTTGATTTGAATATACAGGACATAACAAATAAATGCAATCAAAAACTCAACCGGAAGCGGATTGATTTTTGATGTGAACAACCCTTTGCGGGAAAGGAAACTCAATTCCCTGTTTATTGAACTCGTCATAGATCTTTACACGAACGGCGTCGGATGTATCAAACACTTCCCTGTAATGCTGTACGCGGGCAACAACGGCCAAGTTAATGGAAGAATCGCCAAAACCTAAAAGGTAAGCTGTTGGTTTGGGTTCGGGTAAAATTTGACTGAAACTTTCACATACGCCGGTTAATATCTTTTTTGCTTTTTCAATATCGCTGCCGTATGCGATGCCCACTTCAATACGCAATCGGGATGCGACATCAGGATAGGATAAATTGACGATCTCATTCTTGATAATCTGAGCATTCGGTATCATGACGATATTATTGTCAAAATCCAGGATTTTAGTGCTGCGTAATCCCACTTTGATCACGTCACCGGTTTGCTGGGAGGACAGAATGCGGATCCGGTCGCCTGTGCGGAATGGACGATCCACCATGATAACAAAACCGGCGATCATATTGGCCAATGTTTCCTGTGCAGCAAATGCGATGGCGAAGGAACCGACGCCGAGCGATACGACAAGCGCCTGGATGTCGATATGAAAATGGTCCAAACAAATCACGAGCCCGATCGAATATAGCAGCATATTGGCAACGCGTTTGACGAGTGGAACCAGTTCATCGTCAACCTGGCTATCCGTTCTCGTGGCAATGGTTGTCACGTACCATTCCATCATAGCCTTGACGATACCGGATAACAGCATGGTAATAAAGATCACCATGGCTACAAAAAACGCACCATCGAGATACAGCGTCCATTTTCCGTCAAAGACGTTTTCAATACGGCCCGCGGCAATGTATAAAGCGCTCACGTTAATGATCCGCTGTACGGATTTCTCCAGAACGCCGATAATACGGTCATCGAGATCGGTTTCCGTTTTTGACGTAATCCGATGCTGGATGATTTTTACGATCAGGTGTACGATCTTGGAAATAACATAGCCGGCGGCAACGATCACCGCCGCCTGAACCAGCATCCGAGTCGTCAGGTTGTCAATTCGGAATATATCAAGCCACTCATTCATGGTTTACTTCTTTTTTGTGATCTAAATTATTAGCGCCAAAAGCATGAGGTATCAGATCTCCTGCTCTGAACACTTCAATTTGACCATGTAGATTCGCGCAAATGATTTCAGCGTCCGGCGCAAAGTCCCAAATGATCTGTCGGCAAGCGCCGCAGGGGTAGCAGGGTTGAGGAGTGTCTGCGGCTACAGCAATTTTTGTAAACTCCCGCTCGCCTTCGGATAACGCTTTGAATATCGCTACTCTTTCGGCACACATAGTGAGTCCGTAGGTACTGTTTTCCACGTTGCACCCCGTAAATACTTTTCCGCTCCGCGTAACTACGACCGATCCGACTCTGAAATCCGAATAGGTAGCGATGGCATTTTCGCGTGCGCGTATTGCTTCCTTGATAAGCTCCTCATTTTTCATATTTTATCTTATTTCTTTAAGGCAGTGTCAAATGCATTTTATTAAATAACCTTCAAAATATAGTTATGCACAAAACGAATTTCAAGCGTTTATTCGATATCCTGACAAAAAACAGCGTATTAGAATTAACGGAATAAAAACCTCTTTTTTCTGTTTTCTTTATTGACTATATAGCGATGTAGTGTTATAATATATATGTGTATTATTTCTGTTTGTTGTGCGGTTAGCAACAATATCCGGGTTTTGTGAAAGCGAGACCCGGATTAGATTTGAACAAAATTAAACGGAGAAAAAATGGAAACAACTTCTGCCACACTCAAGTCAAAATACAAAACCTTTACGTATCATACAAATCTTCAATGGCTGGAAAACCGTGCAGGGCTTTTGAATTCGGAAGGCAAACCCGGTTTTCGCGTCGCCAGCCCGCCGGAATTCAAAGGCGAGGCAGGCGTGTGGACGCCGGAGGATCTTTTTGTAGCGGCGGTGGAAACGTGTACGATGACCACGTTTTTGGCCTTTGCACAACGGCTACAGATCCCTCTCGTATCATACGGAAGTTCTGCCGAAGGCATGCTCGAATTTGCCGATGGCGGTTACCGATTCACAAAAATTATTCTTAGACCGAAGATTGTCGTTGAGCATGAAACTGCCATCGAACAAGCGAAAAAAACCATAGATGATGCGCATCACAACTGCCTCATTGCGAATTCGATTAAGAGTGAAGTTGTGCTCGAAGCGGAGTTTTCTGTAAAAAACAATAATTCTTAACCGCAATAGACGCAAAGTTTTCGTGAAGCCGCTTTGAGAGATCTTTGTGCGACTCTGCGGCAAATTCAACGGAGCTTTGCGGGTAACGTACTAAATACAATAAAATATGATAATCAATAAACACATCAGCATCGAAGACCTCATTTCACATTATCCGGATTCCGTTCATTTCCTCATGCAAAAAGGCATCCGCTGTCTGATCTGCGGGGAACCGATGTGGGGAACGCTTGAAGAAGCGGCAAAAGAAAAAGGTTTTTCCGATGACGAGATCAATACCTTCGTCGAGGAACTTAAAGAAAAGATTTTAGTGCCAAGCCTGTAAGGTTTCTTAAGCCTTCCAGGCCTAAGCGATCAGGTTTACTTACTCGCCGGTTGAACCTGCATCACTTTTGCTATCGGATATTTGTTTACGTTTTGATCCCAATACAACGAATGCATATAAAACCAATTGAGCCGCCCATAACCGTTATGCGCAAATGCGGTATCGCTCTTTATTTTTTCTTCAAATGCCGCTTTCAATTCCGGCTGCGTTTTCATCAGGGAATCGGCGAGTTGCTCTAACTTATACGCTTCACCGTATTCTTTTTGCTCGAATATGGAATTGAAAAATCCCCAGTGAACAAACGAATCCGGCGCTTTGGGTTCGAGTAAATTCATGATCACGCGATTGAGCGGCTGATTCATCTGCACTTTCACGTCGCCGGGATTAAATTCCCTGAACTCGCGGACAGGCTGCACATCGCATTCCACCGTGATGCGTCCTTCGAAAGGTTTTTGCGCCCAGGTAACGTTTTGAAATCGATACGATTCTATCCATAGATTTTCTTTTTTCTTCAGCGTCGACATCTCCACTCCGTGCGCTTTCAAAATTTCTATAACCTGCGTCCATTGCCGGGGAACAATATAATAAACCGGCGCTTCGGATGAATACTCCGTTACCACGGAATCGAAATAAGGTAATTTATAATCAATCGGTACGTTCTCCCAGATAACCCAGTCTTGATTGGATATATCGCTTTTATCCACGCGGTAGTTAAATCCCATAAAATCCACTACGGAATAATGATTGTAATCGACGTTAAAACGAAGCCCGACCGTTCGTCCAATTAAACTCGCGGTTTCAATATCGCTCTTCTTTAAGGCTTCTTTCAGCGACTCATGTTCCTTATTCATCAGCTCCAACGTGTGCAGTAACGTTTGATAAGTGCCGTCAACGCGCTGTTTATAACTTTTGAACATATGCGTTTCTATCAACAGCGCAGGACGGTTGCGTAATGCGGCGTAGCCTGTAGAAAAACGCGGCCGCGCGACGCCTCCGTCAAGCCCTTTGGTGATATCGTTTTCGTCAACCAGACCAACGTATGGCGACAGCGGAAATCCGGAATTTTTCATTTTCTCTTCGAGATAAGGCAGGTAGGTATTACCGGACCATTCTCGAACGGCCGGCGACATATTAACCTGCTTTTCGAGATAGTATGTAATAACATGCCGGTAGTCGGCGCCGTCGGTCACATGGCAATCCACAAAAAAATCCGGATTCCATTCGTTGAACATATTCAAAAACGCGCGCATTTCCGGCGCGTCGGCTTTCATGTAGTCGCGATTCAGATTAAAATTCTGCGACGTCGCGCGCCAACCCATTTCCTTCGGGCCGTTTTGGTTTATCCGGTTGTATGCGCTGAATTTTTCATGACCATCCACATTGAATATCGGCATGAACAAAATAGTCACGTGATCCAGTAAATCTGTGTATTTTCCAAGTATCGATATATCGCGGATCAGCATGAGTCCTGCGTCTTTGCCGTCGATCTCACCCGCATGAATTCCCGCTTGAATCAGCAAAATCGCTTTATTAGTACGATGAACTTTCTCCGGAGTAAAGTGACTGTTTTTATCAACGATGACCAGCGGCAGATTCCTGCCTTCGGGTGTCACGCCGTAATAACTCAACCGAACCCACGGCGAAGCCTTTTCCAACCGCTGTATATATCGGATCGTTTCATCGTAACGCGGCGTCTCGAGAAAATTTGATTTCTCGTAAAACGTCAACCATGCCTTTTCCGATTTGTCGGGATTTCCGCACGCAGACATGCTCACCAAGGTCAGCGCCAGTATCAGTTTGTTCATACGTAAAGATCTCCTTTAATTTTTCTAACTTTCCAACAAAAGCATTAAATCATCACAAAAACGAATATCATTATCTTTGTAGCCGTCGCAGAACTTAATCTCTTTTTTAATGTGCGCTGCTCGAACACGGGCAATACGCAATCTTTGTCTGCAGGAAAAATTGTCTTCTGATAAACTCCGAAAACACGTTTTCCGGCGTGTCGACGATTAGTTCATCTTGAAGAGTTGAATTCATACTCGGGCCTTTTGCTGATTAAACTGATTACTGCACGTGTTGCCGTAGATTTCCTTCGATCCGTCATACGAGCACGAAGCCGCTGACGGCATGCCCTGCAGGCAGAATATACGATGGTACATTTTATCTTCGCCGTTATTTCTTTCGACGACGTCGATCAACATACCCTGATCGCATGAAATACATTTCTCAGCCTGTTTTGCTAAAGTCGTTCCGGTTGAACGCGTCACTAATGATTCACTGTCCGTCCAGAATACGCCTTCTTTTTTTTCCATGAAAGTGATTTTCTTAAATTGCTGAAAGACCAATCGGCCATCCTGCATGGTCAACGTGCCGCGAAATTCCACGCGGTCGCCCGGGCAGAACTTCAGCCGGCTTTGGAATTCCCGTCCGACAACACCATATACCAAATCCTCGAACCGTTGACTGCCGATAAATGCTTCTTCAAAGCAGATCAGATAACCCAGTAAATGTATAAATTCACTTTTGGGCTGATTCACATCGCCGTAAACAGTTTTTTTCATGTGCGGCTTTACGGAACGTATCGTGCCGAGAAACCAATGCTCCTTATTTTCAGCGTCTCTCAGCCATTCCTCAAAATCATGCAATTCATCCAAAAAAGATTTATAGCCCTTTTCGTCTGATTTAACCAACGAGCGCGTAAATTTTTCTTCGTCAAAATATTTACAACCCGGACAATTTTTACCTACATGGCTGTATCCGCGGTAACATTTTCTCCGGTGTTCCAGTTCTTCGCACTTCCAGCGGAAATACGTGCATCCGTCGGGAAAACACCCTTTGCGGCGCATGGTGTGATAAACGGACACGTGATGGCCGCGTTGTCCATGAGCATCGTGGGTACAACGAAAAATGTCCTGTCGTTTGTATTGGTTTCTCATAAGTCAGGTGGTGGAAAGATCGGCTTATTTCAACTCCATCTTCTTCGCTTCATTCCAAAACACATCCATCTCTTCCAGCGAAGCTTCTTTCATAGACCGGTTTAACTCCGTGAATTTCTGCTCCACATATCGAAACCGTCTCACGAATTTCTCGATTGTTCCTCGAAGGGCGTCTTCAGGGTTTACCGCAAGAAACCTGGAAATATTGACGATGGAAAAAAGTACGTCGCCCAATTCATCTTCCGTTTTTTTAATGTCCTTTTTTTGTAAAGCTTCCTCAAGTTCTTTCAGTTCCTCGTACACTTTAGGCCAAACGTCTTTGATATTGCCCCAGTCGAATCCGACGCGCGACGCTTTTTCCTGCACACGGTATGCGCGCGAGAGAGCAGGCATCGTTCTAGGCACCCCATCCAAAACAGAATTACGATCTGTTTCCGTCAACTTGATCTGTTCCCAGTTTTTCAATACCTGTTCCGCATCATTGGCTATCACCTCACCGAAAACATGCGGATGGCGGCGAATCAACTTGTCATTCAAGCTCCGAATCACGTCCTCAATGCCGAAAATATGATTCTCTGAAGTGATGCGGGAATGAAACAATATCTGCAGCATCAGATCGCCCATTTCTTTGCGCAATTCCTCGTAATGTTTTTCATCCAGCGTCTCAAGAACTTCATACACCTCTTCCAGCAGGTACTGACGAAGAGAATCGTGCGTCTGTTCCCGGTCCCAAGGGCATTTGGCCCGAAGTTCCCGCATAATATTATACAAGCGGCCAAATTGCTCCCGCACCGATTCACTCTGCGCGTCATCGTCGATGCTCACCTTTTCAGTTTCGGAGAAATCATTATTACTTGACATTTCAGGATGATCTTTCATGTTGGGTTTCTTGCAATAAAAGATTCAGCATAAGTCAGTGACATCTGCGGGAGATGAACTATTACTTCTTCTGCTGAATACGCTTTAACAATTCCTCCCGATAGGCTTGTTCGTACTGTTTGACGAGTTCTTTAAACGCAGGCTTGTTTCGCACAGAGTTGAACATTTTGTTCTTTTCCAGATCGACAAAATCTGAAAAATTATTATGAAACGCTTTGAGCATCCATATAAGAGCGGATCTCTCGTCGTTCATTAAAGCATAGATTGCCGCTATCCGATAAGGTGTGGCGGCAGATAATGAATCGAGGCGCCATTGCAGTTCATACTGCGCCAGCGCCATTTCCGGGTTCTTTCGTCCGAGCAGAATGTCGCCGTAGTCGCCGTACAAGCTCGCATCCGGGCGCTGCCCGGCATTCATCAGACGGATTCCTTCGACAATCTCTTTTTCCGCGTCTTCCCATCTTTCCAAATTAAAATAAATATGCGATAATGACTGGCGTGCGTAATAATTATTTGAATCCAGCGTGACCGCTTTTTGTGCGTTCACGATGGCTTTATCAAATTTCTTCATGGCTTCAAAGGTCTTTGCCATTTCTAAATAGGCCTCTGTGTAATTCGGATAGGTTTTCACGGCTTTTTCAAATGCGGTGATAGCCTCGTCTTTCTGTTTAGCGCCTTTGAGCGCCAACCCGTAAAAGTAATAGGATTCTGCATTTGGATACATTCTAATACTTTTCAGTATTTCTAATTGAGCGTCTTCAAACTTTTTTTGTTTGATCAGGATCTTGCCGATCATCAAGTGGCATCGTGCGAAATTGTATCCGTCCTTCGCATCGTCGGCATAGATTTGATAATAGTCCAGTGCCGGTTGAAGTTTATCCAGCCGAAAATACGATTCCGCCAGATAAAAACGCAATCTTGCTGCATCCGGCCGCAGCTTCAGAGCAACTTGAAATTGATTGGCTGCCTCCGCAAAATCGTTGGTGTAGTACAACGACGCGTAGCCAATAGCCGCGCGATACAGAAATTCATCCCCCGCATCGGCACCCCCGTCCACCAAAACGTCATTCAGGGAGTCAATGAGGGACTGAACCGGTTGAACGTCTTTTTTATTCTTGGAAATGAATTGGAATATTTGAATTGGATTTTCTTTAGGACTTTCCAATTCCGGTTTCACGATCACTGCCTGCATGAAATGCGCAACCGCTTGTTTCAAGTCATTCTGTAGGTAACTCATGTTGGCATACGACATCAGAGCAAAAGCATCGGACGGATCTATCTCAACTATCTGACTATATAACGCCCTGGCGTCATCAAATCGCCCGTCCAGCTCAAACATCCGCGCTAAATTTTTTCGCGCCGGAATTTCATAACTATTAATCCTGACCGCCCGTTGAAAATGCTCTCTGGCTGCGGCCGAATCCTTGAGGCCCATAGCCGAAAGGCCGAGAAGATTTAAAGCCGGGCTGTCGGGCACGTTCAGCTTCAACGCCTGCGCGGCATATTGTTTCGCAAGCTCATAATTTTTGTCGTCGTATGCGCAATACCCAAGGCGAACCAATACCGCAGAGTTCTGCGAATTTAACGTAAGCTCTTTTTCAAAATAGGTCTTCGCTTTTTTTGCATCATTCAAGTGGTCATAATAGACGTCCCCGATAGCGCTATAAACTCCTTTTGCTTTTGCATCCTGCTGGAGATAACTCGTATAAGTCGTAAAGGCTCTTTCGAATTCTTTTTTTGAGATGTGGACTGCCGCCTGCGCTGCGCAGGCTTGAAAGAAGACTGAATCTTCATTGGCCGCCTTTTGATACCAATCGAGGGCGTTATTAAGCCTTTCGTCCGTCGGATTAGCCGTTTGCAGAACTTTCCCTGTAAGGTAATACCGGTAAGCCTTCATGTTTTTTGTGATCTGAATTTGCTGTAATGCCTTTTGATTATTTTCTTTATCGGCCGGATTCATTAACCTGAGAAAATCGGCGATTATTTTTCCATGCGTGGAAAATAATTCACCGGGTATCTGGGCGCTATAAACCGATTTCTTCAAAAGATATTTTTTCTGTGCAATCGCCGCGGCATCAATCGTGTATTCAATTTTGTTTTTGCCCGACCGGCTGAAAATATTAACGGCGTACTGTGCGGGCGAAAATTTTTTCTTCAATACATCATCGAACTTCTGCTGTCCTAATTTGATATTATTGATTGACTGAACGAAAATATGCGGGGAATAACCCAGCGCCGCCAGCGTGTGTTCAAACGACTCCAGTATTGAATAAGCGGCCCATCCGCTGCTGTCCTGAATTATATCGGCCTCATGCATGAGCGTAACGTCGATGTTAATGACTTCCTTCTGTCCGTATCCGATACCGGCGCATGTGAAAATCAAAGCAGCAAATACAAATATCCGGTGTTTAATTGTTTTCACTTGGATATGACTCCGCTTATTTTCGACAACGATACGTCATAGCGGTAATTCGTGCCCATGTGGCCGTCGTCAAATTCCTCATACCAATGTGCGATGCCGTATTCTTTTAATTTCTTCGTGAATATCCTCGCGCCGATATGCAAATGGTACTCGTCGCGCGAGCCGCATTCCAGGAATACGCCTTTGAGTTTTTTTAGATTGGTCTGAAATTTTTTTTCATCGATCAGGTGCACCGGATCGCAGGCCAGCCATTTTTTCCATATATCCTCGCGTATTTCGCCTGTTTCAATATCAAAGGGGAGATCAAAACCGTAGGTTTTCGATTTCGGATTGGGTGAATAAGCCGCGGCCATGGCGATAATATTAATCGCCGTTATCATATCTCCTGTTTTTTTGGGAGCGCCGAAAAAATTTTCAAAAAAGTTTTCGAGACTGCCCGCTTTGCGAATCGTATTGTAACATTTTGGAAAATCCCCTTTATATCCGTATTCAAAATACATGTCGCCGGAACTGCAGAAAAAAGCCGCAAACAAGTCAGGGTAATGCATCGCCAGCATCAATGCGGCGTAACCGCCGCTGGACTTGCCCATTGCGGCGCGGTGGCCGGCGGACGCCATTGTCCTGTAAGTACCGTCAACGAACGGTACGATTTCCTTCAGCAGATAATCTTCATAATTTCCCATCGCAGTGGAATTCATATACTGCGATCCGCCCCACTGTGTAAAACAATCCGGCATGACGAGTATACATTTTTCCATTCGGCCCTCCGCAATGAGTTTATCGCATCGTTCATCGATCGCGTAACCCCACGCCTGAGGGGAGAGAAACATGGTGCCAAATCCCATAAAACCGCTCAGCAAATAAATCACAGGATATCGGCGGCTCGAATCTTCCTGATAACCCGGTGGAAGATAGACCGCCAGTTTCCGTACGAATGGATCACCGAGCGGATTATTTTTCAGAATCTCACTTTCAAAAGTTTCAATAATGACTTGTGACGGCATGTGATGTGATTTTAATTAAGTAACTATTGTTTTTCCGCCGATCTACGCGAATAAAAACTACTGTGTAAATCTGCGAAATTTGCGGGAGTAATAGCTTTGTTTATTTAACTTTAGAGTATTTGCAACGCATTATTCAATTGTTTGTGCGTTTTTTTGCAATTTCAACCCGATTGCACTTCGCGTTCCAACCAGTCCGCCTAATTTCGGTAAATCGTATTGATAATCGGGTGATGCTTCCCACTGACGAATCTCCTCGCCAAACCGCGCGAGTCGCTCCACGATGGGCGCGCGCTCATGATAGGTCATTAGTTCCGCGCGTAACTTTGAGACGTTTGGCAGTCCTTTCAGATAACCGCCGTAGTATTTTCGAAACTCTAATACGCCGTACTTTTCACCCTTGTATTTTACAGACAGCTCAAGGTGTTCACCGCAAACGTGGAGGCGCTCAGCCGGGGAAGGCGGCGATAAAATAACTCCCGTTTCTAGAAAATGACGCGTTTCTCTGAATATCCAGGGATTAGCAATAGCCGCGCGTCCGATCATAATGCCGTCACAGCCGGTGTCAAACATTCTTCTTGCGTCTTCCGGCGTACGCACATCCCCGTTGCCGATCAGGGGAATTGAAATAACCTTCTTGATTTTTTCCAGCCAGGACCAATCTGCGTCGCCGTCATGCGCCATGTCCCTTGTACGACAATGTACCGTCAGAGCTTTGGCTCCGGTATCTTCCACCATTTTTGCAACGTCCAGAATATTGATCGTGCTTTTGTCCCAACCCAGTCTGGTCTTTACGGTTACCGGCAGAGACGTGCCGCGTATAGTGGATCGGACAATAGCTTCAAATCGGGGCAGGTCTCGGAGTAGCCCCGACCCGGCCCCGCGCATCGCTACGTCTTTTACCCAGCAGCCGCAATTGATGTCGATGAAATCCGGCCGCATTTTTTCTGCAACCGCAGCAGCGCCTTCCATAGATGTTTCCACGCCTCCAAAAAGCTGTATAGCAACCGGCCGCTCCTCTTCCGCAACGGCAATTTTTCTCAACGCTTTCGCAGCATCCCGTATGAGCGCCTCGCTGCTGGTAAATTCCGTATACAAAAGATCGGCGCCGAGTTTCTTGCAGATGACACGAAAGGAAATATCCGTTACATCTTCCATAGGCGCCAACGCTAAAGGCTTTACAATTTCAATATGTCCGATTTGCATGGTATCGGACGGTACAAAAATTTGCCAACAATTGCAACCTTTTCGCAATCGTCCATGTCCTGGAACATGATTGCTCAGCATCAAAATATTTCTAAACCGTGATGTATTTAACAGATTTATTGTCCACTGATCTAATCTATCTTTGACTCCAATTACAGTTATTTCTTTTTCGATGCCTCTCATAGTAGGGAAAAAATCCATTTGGTATGGTCATTTTCAGCAATCTCTGCATGGTGAATATCTTAAACAATAATTAATAAATTATTGTTAAATAGAGATTTAAATGTCAATCATACCCAACATGTAAAATGGCTCAAATTGTGCATTATTCTTATGAGACATGATATGTTGCGGATCAAATAAAGGAGAAAAAGATGATTCATTCGGTTCACATACCATACAAAAGTTCCATTATTGCAACGATCGAAAATATCAATTCTTACACGGAAGCAAAGAACCTTCATGTGGAGTTTGATGAACTTGAGACCTTACCGCCCTTAGGCAGAGACTTGACCTTCATTAAAATGGACGAGATTGAGATATCCGAAGAATATCATATTTTTTTCAACGCTATCATCAGAGATTTCGAGCAGTCGCTTAGTGAATCTTTCGAGTGGATGCGGTCGCGGACGGCCGCTGCCTAAATTATGCTGGATAATTGAAGTAATATCATCTTATTTCTCTTGACAATCGTAGGCAGTACACTATATATTTGCCCACTTCTCACGGCACGTTTCAACCGCTCTTGAAGTTGTGTTGAACCAAAGCATAAGCTAGCGTCCGAATTGAGAATTTTTTACAAGGTATGGACGACACCACAAAATCCGGTTCCTCAGACGCCAAGGCAAACAACACCGAATCAACTACATCAGGCTCTACTGCGGGTAATCCCCACCGTTCTCTTCACGCCGAAGTTAAAAAAATCGAAAATGTTTTTGAAAAAGGGATCAGAAAATATTCTGCGGCTGAGATCACCATTTTCGGTTTTGCATGTGCCGTGTTATTGGGCTCTTTTATCCTGTATCTTATAGAAAATTTTTCCGACCATCCCCTTAGTTATGTTGACGCTTTGTTTATGTCCACATCCGCCATATGCGTGACGGGACTCACATCCGTTGATTTCAGCGTTTTTACTTTTGCAGGCCAAATCGTAGTCATGCTGCTCATCCAAATCGGCGGCTTTGGCGTTGTGACCGCGTTCCGATTATTGTGGATCGGCCGCTCCACCGACTTATCGCCGGGTTCCGCGCAAACGCTCGGCTCCGTCATGGACGTGTCCGGCGAGCGGCAATCGGTGTTTCAGGTTTTGGCGTCTACGGCGAAGATCACGCTGGCCGTCGAAGGGATAGGTTGCCTCATCATGTATTTACACATGAAAGAAAGCGTCGACTCGCCATTGTGGTTTTCGATCTTTCATACCATATCGGCTTTCAATAACGCCGGTTTCGGGCTGAACGCAGATAACCTGATGCAGTTTCGCAGTGATATGTTTCTTAATATGATCGTCGCCGCGCTCATTGTCTTCGGCGGAATCGGTTACCCGGTTTTACTCGGCATTGAACAGTTTTTCCTTATGGCCTTACACAAGGCCCTTGGTTTTTCGGAGGCGTTGATGGAGATGGTGGCCATCCGGAAACCGGACAGGTTGGGTCTTGTTGAGCCTTTTTACAATTTTGTGGATCATCTCTACGTCAGAGCAAGAAAAATCAAAGAAGAATTAGCCGGCGTCGCTTCCCCGTTACAAATGAAAATCGTTATTTACGGAACCTTGTTTCTCATTAGCGCCGGTATGACTTTCACTTTGTTTTTCGAGTGGTCGGATGAAAAAACGCTCGGCTCTTTATCTGTCGCCGATAAACTGCTGGTATCATTTTTTCACTCGGTTAGTACAAGAACCGCGGGATTTAATACAATTGATATCGGCGTATTTCAGACACGAACTCTTTTGCTGTTTATTTTGCTTATGTTTGTCGGGGCCGCGCCGCAGGGCACTGCCGGAGGGATCAAGATTCCAACCTTCGTAACTATGCTGGGGTATATCCGCAGTTCTTTCCGCGGCCGTACTCGCGTAACAGTCTTTAATTATATTGTGTCCAAGACATCGGTAGGAAATGCAGTGAAACTGTACGTATTAAGTTCCACATTTGTTTTGGGAGTCATTCTGCTGATGTCTATTATCGAAGTCAAATTTTCACTGGTGCAAATGGCCTTTGAGGTTGTGAGTGCTTTTGGCACGGTAGGATTATCCACCGGTATTACCATGCTTTTGTCGTCTTCCTCAAAAATTCTTCTCGTTTTTACCATGTTCATAGGACGTGTCGGACTGCTCACGATCGGGAGTGCGATCATCAAACCGGCTGATGAAATAACGCAGGCCATGGCTGCTCGCGATGACGGTATGAAACTGCAAATTGGATAGAAAAATCCCGCAAGCCTGCGGAGGCGTACGGGATTTTGCATAATCCGTCTGAAACATTATTTTGTTAGAATCGATATTGCATACGCAGAGTGAAAATATTGTCCTTTAAGTCCTTGCTATAACGTGCAAGGTCACCGCTAATGTTATTCCCCGTTTTCTCGTTCCACACTTTTTCATAATATATCGTGAACTTTACGTTGCTGTCCCAATGGTAGATCCAGCCAATTCCCATAGTGTTGAACTTGATATCCGCACTGGTAAGTTGCCTGCCCAGCGTACCGTTGCCGGAAGTCACTGGAGTAAAATCCTTCGTTGACACCTTCGTATTCGGATCAAACACATCGTATTTTAGTACGAATTGATTTTTTGAACCGATATTCTGAACATAATTCACGTAGTAACCGGACACGTTACGTTTGTACAATCTCGTGTCGGATGTAACGGCGTAAAATGAGTTACTCGTCTGCGTGCTCGGTTGATCCCCGGTGATATATTCGCCGCGAATCGTGGCTTTGCCAAGCGCCGGAACATCAAAATAAATCTGTAAGTCGCCGCCAATGTATTGGCGCGTTATGGCTTTCAAACTGTCGCTTTTGGAATTTCTTGTTGCAAAGCTGTCACCCTCGGCGCTCCAGCTATAAACGCCTTTGGTCAGGCTGGTGACACTCCCGCTGTATAGCGATACGCCGCCGTCAATGGTTAATTTTTTTTCGAGCAACGGAAGCGTAAATCCAAACCGGCCGATAAAATCTTTTTTGCTGTCATTTTCATTGGCATTTTCCCGCATACCGTTAAACAACCCGGCTTTCAGATTGAAATGGCTTAATACGCCTTTCCGCGGCTTAATCTCGATCTTAGCGCCAAGATCGCGCTCACCGGGAAATAACGTCTGGTACATTCGTGAACGCTCCGGAGATTCACGCTGACTTGATGAATATGAAATTTCGTATCCGAACGGACGATCAAACACGCCCGCGGTAAGGCTCACCGTCTTCTGCCACGGATCGGTAATACTAAAATAGGCATCTTTGATCCCGACACCCGCCGGAGTTACATCAATTTGAACTACAAATTTGCTAAAATCGTTGTCGTAGGTAAATTTGACTCGCCCGCGCCGGAGCAAATAACGGTTATCTGAGTTGCGTGCAAAATTTCCGCCTGCAAAATTCCCCACATTCCAGCCGCCGCCAAATGCCGTATCTGCCACCTGATACTGAGCTTGAATGTACCCGGAAATTTTTAATTTCTTGAGAGCATCCACGGTTGTTTTCAAATCCAGTAACGTTTTATTAATACCCTCGACCTGTTTCTTCAGATCGCCCGATTCGTCTCCCGTCGATCCGCCGGTCTGCTCTTGACCTACGACTGTAAATTGCGAAGTTAATACGAACATCATCATTAAAAAAATTCTCTTCATGATTTCCTCCAAAAGATTAAAGAATAATAAAAAATAAACAAGCAAGAATACGGTTTAGATGTTACCGAAGAATTATTGGATTGTTATTATTTCGTTAAGTTTATCCGAAAGGGTATGTCGGAATTAGTCAAAACGCGTTGCGAAATCAGATAGTAACTTCCTTTTTTAACTTGCATTTTCTTGGCTCCCGTGATACCTTTATCATATGTCAGGTGAATTATTCTTTCCCCGGTTGCCTCGAAGGAGAAAGACATTTCATGGAAACCACCCCCGAAATAAATTCCTCAGCACGAGACGTTTCTTTAGGTACTTCGCCTGTTAATAAAAACGCGATGCGGCGAATTATTCTGATTGTATTATCTGCATTTCTTTTTTTTGGAATCGCCGGAATATTTTCAAAGAAATATCTGATTAACCGCCATATTCTGTACGTCGCAGGCGGCTCCGACGTCACAGAGGTTAAGGTTATAGGCGTAGTCATGGACTCCCTGAGCGGAAGCCCTGCCGTCTTTTTGCATCACGAGAGTGAAGACGTCTACCTGCCGATATGGATCGGCGCCAGTGAAGCGGTGGCTATCCAGGCGGAACTTTCCGGCGTCAAGTCGCCGCGTCCATTAACTAATGACCTTTTGAAGACGGTGATCGAGTCGCTGGATGCGACGCTTGAAAAAATAATTATCAACAAAGTTGCAAATGATACGTATTATGCGGTGCTGCATATTATCGCGCACGGGGTTTCGACTGACATTGATGCGCGCCCCAGCGATGCTATCGGGCTGGCCATTCGCTTTAAGTGTCCGATCTTTGTAAGCAATGACGTGCTGAAGGAATACGGCGTCTCGTCCGGCGATGCCGCTAAAAAAAGAAGTGAAAAAAGCAGAAAAATCTAAATTGAGAAAGAGATAAACTATGCGTCAACGATTGCCTCTCATCATACTATTCGCCATACTTTTTATCGGTATGCTTGCAGGACTGGTCTTAAGTTCCAAACTGGATATTTCCAGTTTCAGCAGGGCTGACAATTCACCCGAAGTTAATTTTACTTCAACCGCTCCTTCCGATCTGAATCAGATCGACAACTCCGGCAAAGCGTTTTCAAAAATTGCCAATCAGGTAAAGCCTGTAGTCGTAACGATCATCAGCGAGAAAAAAGTAAAAGTTGGCGGAGGGTTTGACGACATATTCAGAAAATTTCACAAGGACATGCCGGATCAGGGACTGGGCTCCGGCGTGATAGTGCACTCCGACGGTTATATTCTGACCAATCATCACGTGATCAATGAAGCCGATCAGATCACGGTGAGGCTGGTTGACAAGCGGGTGTTTCGCGCGGAACTGCTCGGTTCCGACCCTCTGACCGATATTGCGCTGATTAAAATTGACGCGGAAAAATTGCCCGTTGCCTCATTCGGAAATTCAGACCTTATTGAAGTCGGCGAATGGGTTCTTGCAATTGGCTCTCCTCTCAGCCTCAACTCGACTGTAACCGCGGGTATCGTCAGCGCAATCGGCCGCCAGATTGATATCATCGGCGATCAGTACGGTGTTGAAAGTTTTATTCAAACTGACGCGGTGATCAACCCCGGCAATAGCGGCGGCGCTTTGGTTAATATCAAAGGCGAACTTATCGGCATTAATACGGCAATTGCATCCAAGACCGGGCTGTACCAGGGATATGGGTTCGCCGTTCCGTCCAACATCGCCAAACATGTTATGGAAGATATTATAAAGTACGGATATACCGTGCGCGGTTATGTCGGCGTGGGGATCAAGGATGTGGACGCAACTTATGCAAAAGCCGTGGGACTGAAGAATGCGGAAGGCGTTTTGGTGGAATCGCTTATGGATAAGGGCGCGGCAAAGGAAAGCGGCCTTGAAGAAGGCGACGTGATACTGAAAATTGACGGTCGCAATCTGAATCAGTCCAACGACCTGCAAGCTTACGTGGCGCTCAAACAACCCGGCGATGTTGTGCAACTCCTGATCCAGCGCAACGGCAGCCAGATCACAAAATCCGTTACACTTAAATCTGTTGACGGTTCGACCTCACCGCCGCCTGCACAGTCCCGCAAGAATACCAACAAAGAAAAAGAAGACGAGATCGGCAGCGGGATGGGATTTGAGGTGGAGGAAATATCAGACAATGTTCCGCGCGGCAAAGGGGTTATCGTGACGAATTCTTCCTGGCATGCCAAGGAACAAAGCATTTATGAAGGCTTCTTCATCACCAAAGTGAATGACAAACCTATATCGACCATGGAAGACTACCGTGCCGCGATCAAAAACCTGAAGAACGGCGACGCGGTGATCGTTCATCTCATGACGTCCCGACGTGAGAATAAGATCATTACCGCAATTGAAGTGAAGAAGAAGAATTAGAAAAATATGATGCGCAAGTGTTTTCAATAAATATAACCGGAGACCTTTATGATTCCAATCAAACGTCAATTACTAGTATTTGGTACACTGGTACTCTGCGGATTAACCGGAATCACACTATTCATGGCCGGAATTCACGGAAAATCAAATGAAATTAACAATAATTGGCTCCCCAGTGTCATTCACGTGAGCAACATAAATAAACTCACTTCCGACTTTCGTATCAATGAACTTCAGCATATTTTATCATTGACCAACGATCAGATGAACGCCTACGAATCTGAAATTGCACATATAACTGATTTAATCAATGGCGAGTTGCGGATGTACGAGCCTTTAATCACGACGCCGCTTGAAAAAACACTTTATGCTGATTTTGTAAATAAATGGAATGAATATCTTAAACAGCATCGGCAAATGGTCGGTTTGTCACGGGAAAACAGAAATGAAGAAGCCAAAATTCTGATACGGGATCGATCCGACATGTTATTTAAGGAATATTCATTGTCGCTGAAGGCTCTTGTTGCGGAGAATCGGCATTTGGCGCATATTGAAACCGCTGAAGGGCGGAACTTATTATGGCTGTCTATTGCAAATATTCTTTTGATTCTTGGATTGGTCGCGTACGCGGCTTACATGACTGTCCAATATATAAAGAAGATGTTTGATAAGGTGATCACTTCGTGCGTCAGCATCATGACGGAAATATCAGTATAGCGGCTGATAATAGCACGGCTGACCATACCGCTTTCTAGCGAAATACTTTGTCTTTCGCATTGACGATCGGTTTTCTGAGTTTATAGATAAGATATGCGCTTCCTGCCCCGATCGCGGCGCCCATCAGCACATCGCTCGGATAATGCATACCCGTCGCCAAACGGCTGTACCCTGCAAGCCCTGCCCACACAAAGCTCGGCGCAATAACATACCACTTCGGATAATTCAGCGACACCATCGTTGCCACGGTAAATGCGGAACTGGTGTGCCCGGAAGGAAATGACGCCGAGCGTTCCGTCGAGCCGACTGTATGAACATCCGTCAGTGCTTTGTACGGCCGTTTGCGGTTAACGGCGTTTTTCATGCCGTAGGTAATACCGTAGTTCAATACCGCGGCCGTCAGCAGTAAAAAGCCCGTATCTTCCGCTTTACGGTCTTTTTGTATAATGCCAGTGACTAAAAAACCAAGCGGCGCGGCAATGTAAACGGGTTTGACCGAGTTGCTTTGGAAACTAAAAAAATTGTCGCTGAATTTCGTGTGATGATCGTTGATCGAGCGGAAAATACGGGTGTCGAGATTTTGAGCCTTAAGATTACCGAAAGAAAAAAGCAGGTATGGCAGTAATATTGGAAAAAAGGATCTTGGTCTCATTTCAATTTCTCCAAAAACTTTCCTGGTGGTCTGGCCGGCCTGCCGCTGTGATCGGTGAAGGCGTGAACGGTAAATCCGGTGGCTACTGATTCGTTTTTGCAAAATATTTTATATTCGATCCGGATGCGCGCACCGTTTTGTTCGGCGAATGAGGAATGAAGTTCCAATTCATCGTCGTAGCGAATTGGCCTGATATAATTACAATGCGCCTCAATTACGGGAAGAAAAAAACCCTCCGCTTCGAGTTGGGAATATGGATATCCGAGATCGCGCATGATCTCGTTCCGGCCAACCTCAAACCAGACGAAATAATTCGCGTTGTACGCCACCTTCATGCTGTCGGTTTCTGCGTAGCGGACACGGATGCGGGTGATGTTGGTTTTCATCGGATAATTTGAGGCTCTTTAATAAGAAATGATCGGCTCAAAGAAACTTGAAAATAGAAGAATGAAAAACACTTAACAAGAAATGAATAATCAAAAATCGTAAATTTGCAATCGTCAATCCATAAATGATTCAACGAAACAATTCTCTACTTCATCTCGCCCCAACGCCCCATCTTGGAATATTTTTCGATACGTGCATTAAGCATTTCCTGTACAGGCATTTGTTCCAGCGTTTCCAATTCCTTCATCACGGCCTCTTTGACGTTTTTCGCCGCGAGTACGTAATCCCGATTGGCTCCGCCTACGGGTTCTTTTATGATTCCGTCAATCACATCAAATTTCATCAGATCGTCTGCTGTCAATTTTAGCGCTGAGGCGGCCTTTTCTTTGAATTCCCAACTTCGCCACAGAATACTCGAACACGATTCCGGCGCGATCACGGAATACCATGTATTCTCCATCATCAGCAGCCGGTCGCCCACGCCGATTCCCAATGCGCCGCCGGATGCGCCTTCGCCGATAATGACGCAGATAATCGGTACGGGAAGCCGGGACATTACCAAAAGGTTTCGCGCGATCGCTTCCGCTTGTCCGCGTTCCTCCGCGCCAATGCCGGGATAAGCTCCGGGCGTGTCAATCAGCGTCAGAATCGGGCGTCCGAATTTTGCCGCCATATTCATAAGCCTGAGCGCTTTCCGATATCCTTCCGGATTAGGCATACCGAAATTACGGTACACGTGGCTTTTCGTATCCTTGCCTTTCTGCTGGCTAATGATCATGAATTCTTTGTGTTCGATCTTCCCGAAACCCCCGACGATCGCATGATCATCGCCGAAAAGCCTGTCGCCGTGCAGTTCTACAAACCCTACTGCCATGCGCTCGATATAGTCGAGCGAGCGGGGCCGATCCGGATGGCGCGCAAGCTGCACTTTCTGCCAGGGCGTGAGATTGGAATAAATTTCTTCACGCATCTGCTCAAGTTTTTTCTTCAGTCCTTCAAGTTCAGGTGATATGTCCACATTGTCAGACAACGACTCCATCTCCGATATCTTCATTTCCAAATCTGCGATAGGTTTTTCAAATTCTAATATAACAGCCAAAGCAACTCCTTATAATTATAACCTGCCGAAAAAATGTTTGATCTTGAGCTTCCAAACCAGCAATAATCCTTCTTTGACAATATTCGCCGACATCTTGGAAGAACCGATCGTTCGATCATAAAAAATAATAGATGTCTCACACAGTTTAAACCCAAGTTTCCATACGCGGTAATTCATCTCAATCTGGAAAGAATAACCGCTTGCGCTTACGCGGCTGAGATCAATTGCGCGTAAGACCTCCGCGCGGAAACATTTGAATCCCGATGTCGCATCGCGAACGGGAATACCGGTTACGATACGCGCATACATATTACCGAAATAACTTATCAAAAGGCGGCTCAATGGCCAATTAATGACGTTCACGCCTTTGACGTACCGCGATCCGATCACCAGATCATGATCCTGAATTTTCTCGAAAAAATCCTTCAGGTATACCGGATCGTGCGACAGATCGGCATCCATTTCGAAAACGTAATCGTAATTACGCTCCAATGCGAACCCGAAACCTGCGACATACGCTTTTCCCAGTCCTTGTTTTTCGGCGCGTTCGAGTAAATGAATACGCGGATCGCCCGCCTGCATGTGTTTTACAACTTCTGCGGTGCCATCAGGAGAATTATCGTCCACAACAAGAATATGAAGCGTGGAAATGTATAACGCCAGGTCGTACGAATAAATTTTGCCAATGATCAGGGGAATGGTATCTCTCTCATTGTAGGTCGGAATTACAATGAGCGCGCGCTTATCCTTCATTCAAACTCCAATAAATTAAAAACGGCACCCGTTTTGTTTAAAGAATAATAAACGGTCTCTGAGGTGATGATCCGAGAATGACAGAATCTGCGCAGCAAGGATCGCGGCATTTCTTGCGCCATTCGGGCCGATGCCCATAGCCGCCACCGGAGTTCCCTCCGGTATATAGATCATAGAATATAACGCATCCAGACCTTTCGCGGATGTTGTCTCGAGAGGCACACCGATGACCGGCAGGTAAGTGCGGGCGGCTATTGCAGAAGCAAGGCCTGATGCGGAACCCGCCACGGCAATGAATATTTTAATGCCCCGGTCCGTGCCTTTTTTGACAAAATCCGCCAGATCGTCCGGATTAGCCAGGTGTTCTATGACAGCGGTTTCATAACGCAGGCCGAAACGGTCCAGGTATTCTTTACACCCCTTTACAGCTTCTGTATCCTGCGAATTCTCAAGAACGATAGCGATCTCAGTTAAATTCATTTATCCTCAATCGTGTATTTTGGTTACCATGTCTGACAGAATCGCTGCCTGCGCCCGCTTTTCTTCAACTAATTTTTGCATAAAATAACGTGTTTTCTCATCTTCCGCAATCGCGGCCTGAAAAATATACTGATTGTACATGTCGTGAATCTCCCGCAGACTGAGCGTAAGGCGTACACCGAATTGATCGTGAAAAACAAATTCCGGTTTGACCGGTTCTGCGCCCGATTGTTCGGCTATGCGCTGTTTAAGCGAGGCAATCAATGCCGCCTGCCGAGTGAGAAACGAATTTAATTTCTCTTTAAGATACGGATATTGAACTTCGTTGATCACCAAACGCACATGGTCGTATACTTTCGATTCATGATTATAAAAATCAAGAAGCCGTACATTTGATTCTCTGAAATTCGTTTCAGCAGGAAATGTTCTATCCCACCAATTCATTAATTTTTGCAGGGTCTTGCCTGCGCCGGTTGTATCTTGTTCTACCTGTGCCATATCGTACGTATCCTTCGATTAGTTTTAACGTGCGGCAATTTAAATGAATTTTGAAAACCTTGCAAGTAGTATCTCATGCGCTATCAGCCTTCTGATTTTCGAAAAAGGGCGGCGGGATAAAGATTCCGGCCCGCCTTGTTCCCGATAAAATTATTTGACCCGTTTTGATTATCTCACTATAATGAACTATGAACTCGTTCACTGAGATAAAACAAAAAAACGAAAAGCTGATCATTGGCCTCAATTCCGGGACTTCCATGGATTCGATGGACATTGCGCTGGTGCGAATTCAGGGAACTGGTTTGTCCACACACCTGCACCTTCAGATGTACAATCATTTTTTGTTTCCCGAAGGCCTGAAAGAACACGTCCTGACCACCATGGATAAGGGCAGCCTCAAAGACCTTTCTCAACTAAACATATTATTAGGTCGGGTTTTTGCCAAGACGGTAAATGAGTTCCTCGATCTGCTTGGCATCAACGCAACCGACGTCGACCTTATCGGCTCCCACGGACAAACTGTCTTTCATCACCCCAATACGGAGCGGTTATTCAGGTACAATATTCATTCCACTTTACAGATCGGCGACCCTTCGGTCATTGCGCAGGAAACAGGTATTATGACGGTCGGCGATTTTCGCTCGGCCGATGTTGCCGTCGGAGGCAGCGGCGCCCCGCTTGCGCCCTATCTGGACTATATCGTTTTCCGAAGCGACACCAAGAACCGCGGCGTGCTGAATATCGGCGGTATTGCAAATTTTTCCGTTTTGGATAAGAATGGAAAGCTGGAAGATATCACCGCATTCGACACCGGGCCCGGTAATATGATGATCGATTATATCGCCCAGAAATTCTTCGCACTGCCCTGCGACAAGGACGGGAGCATTGCGCGGGCATCAGCAGTGCGTGAAGAGCTGCTGGAGGAACTCATGCATCATGCGTATCTATACCAGTCACTGCCTAAAACAACAGGCCGGGAAATATTCGGCCATCATTATTGCCAGCATCTTATGGCTCATTATCCCAGGGTTTCCCCGGAAGAATTCATGGCAACCTTTACCGAGTTTACTGCGCAATCCATTTTCGATCAATATACGCGTTTCGTTCAGCCGAAGGCGGTGTGGGACGAACTCATCGTCAGCGGCGGCGGAGCCAGAAATGTGTTTCTCATGGAAAGGTTGAAATTTTATTTTAAGGCTGTTGACGTCAAATTATCTTCGGACTACAATATTCCGACGGATGCAAAGGAAGCGATCCTCTTTGCGCTTTTAGCCAATGAGGCGATTTGTGGAAATGCGGCCAACGTCCCGCATGTAACCGGCGCAAGGAAAAAAGCTATACTTGGAAAGATCTGTTTACCCTGAACATCCTAAATTTTAAAAGAGAGGTTTAGTATGAAATCTGCAGGCGATGAGAAGATCCTTACGATTCATCCTCAGGGAAAAACCGGCGTGCGAATCAGCCGCAACAAGTATGACGTATTAAGACAAGCGATCATCAAGATTGTTAAAAAGGAAAGGGATATCTCATTTCAGGAACTAGGCGATGCGGTCGAAGCGACGCTCAAGAACAACTTT
The DNA here is from genome assembly GCA_016787925.1 of bacterium. GTDB lineage: Bacteria > CLD3 > CLD3 > SB21 > SB21 > SB21. The sequence goes on from JAEUSK010000233.1 coordinate 28,543, forward strand.
GACGGTTCCGTCATGTGGTATTTTGCTCATGTCAAACTGGATCTCGAGGCCAGAAAGATCATCCGTCGGGTTCAATGCCCCGGCCCCCAGCGGATCTGTCTTGGGAAAAAAACCAAATAGCACGCGGTTTTTCTTATCCGGCGTCGACGAAAGACTGGCAGATCTCTATGATAGGCGCCAGGATGACTTATGTGGTATTATTGATTCAAACTATGTCTTTATTTTTGTGTTGCATTCTTGTAGCTTCACGTGATCCAATCATCTTTATATAGTATGTTCCGTTAAAACTCCGCGCCTGAAGGCGGCCAATATGCACAAGAGAAAGATCTTCATCATTGATTTTGACAGCACTTTTGTTCGTGTGGAATCGCTTGACGAACTCGCGGAAATTGTGCTCCGTGACGATTCCCATAAAGAACAAATCTTGTCGGCGATTCGGACCATTACTAATAAGGGCATGGACGGCACGATCACTTTCTCGGAGTCCCTGCAGCAGCGTCTGGCCTTATTCACACCGCACAAGAAAGACCTGCAGGAACTAGTTGACCGTCTTCGTCATTCTGTGACGCCGTCCATTCTGCGGAACAGAGATTTTTTTACGCAGTTCGCGGATGATATTTATATTCTGTCGGGCGGTTTTGCCGATTACATTATCCCCGTGGTCGCAGATTTCGGGATTCCGCAGACGCATGTTCTCGCCAACGAGTTCACATACGCGCCGTCCGGAGAAATCACCGGAGTTGATTCCAAGAACATCATGTCGCGCAGCGGAGGAAAGGCGGCAGCCGTGGAGAAATTGAAATTAAAGAAGGACATATATGTGATCGGCGACGGAATGACCGATTATGAGATCAAGGAAAAAGGATTATGCAAAACGTTCATTGCGTTTACCGAAAATGTGCAGCGAAAGAAAGTGATAGAACTGGCCGATAAAGTTTGTCCAAATTTCGACGACGTCTTATATCATCTGGATCTGCCAAGACGATTCTCATATCCGAAGAACAGGATAAAAGTTCTCCTGCTTGAAAATGTTCATCCGGCGGCCGCAGAAATATTTTCCGGAGAGGGTTATACCGTTGAAACGCTGTCCCATGCCCTAAGTCCGGAGGAACTGCAGAATAGGTTCAGTGAAATCAGCATACTTGGCATCCGCTCCAAAACTGAAATTACGCCGGAGGTCCTGAAGTCTGCGCCGAAACTCATAGCCGTCGGCGTTTTTGCGATCGGCGTCAACCAGGTTCACCTCCAAAGCGCCTCAGAACTCGGAATCCCCGTTTTCAATGCGCCGCACAGCAGTACCCGCAGCGTAGCCGAACTCGTGCTGGGATATATTTTTGGCTTATCCCGTCAACTGCCTCAAAAAAATGCGGAATTGCACAAAGGTGTCTGGTCAAAACTTGCCGGCGGGGCGAATGAGATCCGCGGAAAAAATCTCGGGATCATCGGTTACGGAAATATTGGTTCCACTCTGTCTGTGCTCGCTGAAGCACTGGGAATGACCGTGTGTTTTTATGACGTTCAGGAAAAACTCGCCCTCGGCAATGCCGTCGCCTGTTCTTCCCTGCAGGAATTACTCCGGCGCGCCGACGTAATAACTGTGCATGTTGACGGCCGCAAGGAGAATAAGAATCTTATCGGACCACGCGAGTTTGATAACATGAAAGAAGGCGCATTCTTTATCAATGCGAGCCGAGGGATGGTCGTGGATGTAGATGCATTGTGCGCTTGTCTGAAGTCAGGTAAGATACGTGGCGCTGCGGTGGATGTATTTCCCAAGGAACCGAAAAGCAACCGGGACGGATTTGTTTCTCCGTTGCAGGCTTTTGACAACGTGATCATGACACCGCACATCGGGGCAAGTACCGAAGAGGCGCAGAAGAATATCGGCGATTACGTTGCGGCCAAATGTATCTCCTTTGTAAATACCGGGAATACGATGTTAAGCGTTAATTTTCCGCAGCTGCAGCTGCCGGAGTTGCGCGGCGGACACAGGATCATCCATATTCACAAAAATATGCCCGGCGTCCTATCCAAGATCAACACGGTTATCGCGCGCCATAAGATAAATATTGAAGGCCAGTATCTTAAGACAAATGAATATATCGGGTACGTCATAACGGATGTCGCCGCCGAATATCCCAAGGAAGTGATCAAGGAGCTGAGAGACATTCCCGAAACGATCAGGCTGCGCATGCTGTACTAAAGGACAATCCGTCACTGCGCGAGACGTTTAAAAGTCAAAGTGATTGAGAAACAAAGTTCGCCGCAGCCGGATGCAGGCTGATTTCATCCGGGCGAAGTTGCGGACGCAAATTCCGGACATTTGCAGCAAGCATAAGGATGCAGTAATAAGCATCTCAAATCTCCATGCCTATAGTTTTGAATAATTTCATCACAAGACCATAGAACAAGAGCGTTGAACTTTCAAAACCATCATACTCAATCACAAAACTATGGCAGAATTAAAAACAAAAAAGAACTCGAAAAACGTTACTCAATTTTTGAATACCATTGAGAACGAGCAAAAAAGAAAAGATTGTTTAGATCTGATGAAACTCATGGCCGAAGCCACGGGATCAAAACCGGTCATGTGGGGTGATGCCATTGTCGGGTTCGGTGATTATCATTACCGATCCGAAAGCGGCCGTGAGGGCGATTGGTTTGTCGCCGGTTTTTCACCCCGGAAACAGAATATATCGCTGTACCTTCTCGGCGGGATCAAAAAGCATCCTGACCTGTTGGGTCAATTGGGCAAACACAAGACCGGCGGATCGTGCTTGTATATTAACCATCTGAGCGATATTAATCTGAAAATCCTGAAGAATCTAATTAAAAAAACCTCTGCCTCTCTGTTGAAAAAACAAAAAGGGACCATGAGATGAGGCCATTTTACGTTTTGCTGATCTTTGTTTTATGCGTATCGGCTTGCCGGTTCACTGACCCGAAGATCCAGACGACGCTGAATTATCGCCTGGCAGGCGAAGGTACGCGCACGCTGGTCTTCGTTCACGGCTGGTGCATCAACGGGTCGTATTGGAATAGTCAGGCAGATGCGTTTAAGAACCAATACAGAGTCCTGACTCTTGACCTGGCGGGCCATGGAAGATCCGTAGTCGAAAGAAAAGACCGGAGCATTGCCGGTTACGCCAACGACGTAGTTAATCTCATCCGCCAATTAAAACTGGACAGCGTGATTCTCATAGGGCATTCAATGTCAGGAAATATCAATCTTCTGGTGTTCGATAAGATCCCCGAAAAAGTGATCGGGTTCATCGGTATAGATAATTTACATGAACTCGGCAAGGAACAAAGCGATACTGCCAAAGCGGAATCGGAAGCCATTATCAGGGCGCTTGAAACAAACTTTACGAAGACTGCCCCTCTGTTTGCCAACTTCTTGTTCAGCCCGACGACGGACAGCACGGTTCGCTTCAGGGTCATGAACGACATCATGACTTCAGACACCGTAAGGGCTGCAGCCACATTGAAAAGTCTTTATGAAGAATCATTACAAGAAAGCGTGTACTCGAAAAAACTACGGGTTCCTCTTGTGCTGATCAATTCGGACCGGTATCCCGTTGACGATAACCTTCTTGCAAAAAATGCAGGCAGCGGGTATAAAGTTTTCTTCGTGAAAGGTACCGGGCATTATCCAATGGTCGAAGCGCCGGAGGAATTTAATGAGCGGTTACACGAAGCATTGAGTTTTATTCAAAACCCTGATTGATTCAGCCTTAACACGGGTCTGTATAGTCAAGAATTTCTTGTGACAACTTCACATTTTATTGCCGGACGTTCTTCGAAGTTGTTTTATCCTTAAGCCCGCAGCAGAGTCTGCGATCAATTGCAAAAGTCTTTTCATCTGCGTGGCCTCCTGTTTCGCGCTCATCACCCACCACATCGCGGTTTTTTTGTACGACGGCGGCTGCGCGGAGAAATATTTCCACGCTTTTGTGTATTTTCTGAATAGCGCTTCATATTTCTTGTTGAGCTTGACTGCTTTCCGTTCAAATGAATATACTTCTGAATTTTTTTCATTTCGCCTGTCGAAAGCCGCAATCCCGGCAGGCTTCATAAGCCCCAATTTTGTAAGTTCTGCGACGCGTTTAATATTTACCGCGCTCCAGTTGCTCTTAGGCCTTCGGGGGGTGAACCGGATCATATAACTTTTCTCATCAACGGATTTGCGAATTCCGTCAATCCAGCCATAACAAAGCGCTTCATCAACCGATTCCGGCCAGGTGATACTAGGTATTCCGGAGTTTCTTTTGTAATAACCAACCCATAATTCCTGCGCCGTATTGTGATTTTTTTCTAGCCATTTTCTGAATTCGGGTTCACTGGAAAAAAATATCGGTTTCATGTTTGAAGTTCATTTCACTTTTGGCGCCAATTTCGAATAAATATACGAGTCCAGGAACTGTCCGTTGAAATAATAGTTTTCCTTAAAAAAAGCCTCCCTCACGAATCCGTTCTTTTCAAGAAACCGTATGGATACGGCGTTGCCCGTATTGACATTGGCCTCGACGGAATGAAGGCGCATGATGCTGAATCCGTAATTCAAAATGGGAACAATAGCTTCCTGCATCAGGCCCTTGCCCCAGTGGTCGGGATGAAGCAGATATCCGATCTCGGCGCGATGATGTTCTTTTATGATCTTCCAAAAACCGATCGTGCCGATCATGTTCGCCTCATTCTTCAAAGAGATTGCCCAAGTAATGCTTTCATTAGCGGCGACAGCGTTTTCTATTTTTTGAATTGCCTCTAACGCCTCATCAACCGATTGCATGAGCGGCTTGTCCATAAATTTCATCACCCGGGGATCGGAGCGTAAACCAAATAATGAATAAGCATCATCAAGTCTAACCTGCCGCAGATCCAACCGCACAGTTGATAAGAGCGGAAAGAGTTTGAAATTAATATCCAGCATGAAGTCGGCGCTCATTAAAATAATTTACGTTCTTCGGCAACTTTGGAAATTTATTCTATTAGCTTCATTATCTCCACTGTTTTGAATACAGAAAAACCGGAGTCTTGAACTTTCTTCTGGTAGGCCGCAACGTCTTTTTCATATAGTTCGTTGTATTCTGCCGTCAGGGCTTCCATACGTTTTCTGATCTTCCCGTACTTCACAAGATTGCCTTCGGTTGGAGCGCCGTAAGTGCTCGTGGCGGTCCACATCAGCGTGTTGATCTCCGGCATGATGACCTCTTCAAAATCGTCGAACCCTTGGCGATCGTTATCCGGCTCGATCTTTCTTTCAAACGCGGTCAGTTTTTTCTGCAGTTCCTCTCCGGCTTTTTTCAGATCCGCCGCTTTGGCGGAATCAAGATTCTTTACAAAATCCGAAACAGTCTTGATCGTTTTTTTGGTTTCCTGCAATTGTTTATACATCGACGACGCTGTCTCCATCAGCCGGCCCGTCTTCATCGCTAATTCCTGCGTTTGCAAACGCCCTTCTGCGTCCGCCGCATATCGCGGATCGGGTTTGACATCTATATTCTGCAAATATTCTTTGCCGTCATATTGGATCCGAACTTTGTACATTCCCGGCGTAACGAAAATACCGGATTTTTCAATGTCCGTACTGTCTATCGATGACGGCGAATGAAATTGTCCATGCGAAAGGTCCCAGGCAATTCTGTTCAATCCCTTTCGAGCCGGGCCTTTGATCACACGGATCACTTGATTGTCGTCCAGTATCTCGATCTTTAGTTTATTTTCCTTCGGCGTGTCTTCCAAGGCACGCACGCTGTCCGGCGGATTAACGGCATAGGTCATGATCGCTCCGTACTCACGCTGCCGGCCCCGGTACATCGCGTCGCCTGAACTGGTGTACGGCCCGGCCCAATACTCCGTGTGATACTGGTACGCCGGCTCAACTTCAAACAAATGAAATTTCTTGCCCGTGAGCTCTTTGCTAAGTTTTCTCAGCGGCGTGATATCGTCCAGAATATAAACGCCTCGTCCGTGGGTACCGATGACAAGATCGTTGTCGCGGGACTGCACAGCAAGTGCAAGCACCGGCACAGTTGGAAATCCCGTCGTCCATTTCATCCAATTTTTTCCGCCGTTAAAGCTGAAGTATAACCCGAATTCCGTTCCGACAAACAATAAATCTTTATTCACAGGGTCTTGTTCGATCACGTGAACATAACCGTCAATTTCCGCCGTTGCGAGACTTTCCCACGTTTTCCCAAAATCCCGCGTAACGAAAATATATGTTTTCCAGTTTGACCTACGGTGATCGTCGAAAACCGCATACGCCGTTCCTGCGTCAAATTTTGACGCTTCAATATGCGGGCACCACGTCGCGGCCGGAGGCGCGTTCTTATTGCTGCGCAGCGCGCTGATCGTATTCGTCCATGTTTTCCCGCCGTCCTGTGTCACCTGAATATTTCCATCGTCCGTGCCAACCCATATCACGCCGCGTTTGACCGAGCTTGGAGCAATGGTTAAGATCGTGCAGTGGTTTTCCGCGCCGGAGGCATCCTGCGTTAATCCGCCGCTTTGAGATTGTTTTAGTCTCGTCGAGTCGGCGGTCGTAAGATCAGGGCTGATGATCTCCCATGAGTTTCCTTTGGTCGAACTTTTATGCACGAATTGGCTTCCGTAATATATCGTTTTTAAATCGAACGGATCAATGGCAAACCCGGCGTTCCAGTTGTACCGGTGTTTGACATCGCTTTCCGTCGGGCGAATATCTTTGCGGAATCCTAATTTATCATTGTAATAATACAAGTAGCCCGCCTGCGACATGCCGTATCCGCTTTGCGCGTCTTCAGGGTCGGGCACTGTGGCAAATCCGTCGCCGAAGCCGACCATTTCCCATTCGTGATTGTAGATCCCGTCTTTTTTGAATGTGGTGTTCGGGCCTTTCCATGAACCGTTATCCTGAAGCCCGCCGTATACGTTGTACGGAAATTCATTATCATAGCTGATATGATAGAACTGCGCGAGCGGAAGATTCTGAACAAATTTCCACGACTTCCCGCGATCATAACTTATCGCAATGCCGCCGTCATTTCCTGAAATCATAAATTCGCCGTTAGGATGAATCCACATGGCGTGATAGTCCGGATGGATCTGGTTCCAAGGCGCGAGGGTCGCAAATGTTTTTCCGGCATCTTCACTCACGCTTAAAACAAACTCAAGCCGGTATACAATATTTTCATTCTTTGGATTAACCATCAACTGGGCAAAATAAAAAGGGCGCGGACTCACGTTGGTTTCCTGATTCACTATTTTCCATTTGTAACCGCCGTCGTCCGAGCGCAGCAGTACGCTGCGTTTCGCTTCAACGAGCGCGTACACGATGTTCGATTTATTTGCCGCGAATGCGATTCCGCATCGTCCGAGGTTGCCTTCGGGCAAACCGTCTTTCACATCTAATTTTTTCCATTTATCCCCGCCGTCGGCCGTAATGTACAAACCGCTCCCCGGGCCTCCCGATGTAAAGAACCAAGGCCAACGGCGGTGTTCCCACATAGATACGATTAATTTATTCGGATTATTTGGATCCATGACGAGATCAGCCGCGCCGGTTTTTTCATTCACATATAAAATTTTTTGCCACGATTTTCCGCCGTCGGTTGTTTTGAATACGCCGCGTTCCGGATTCTCGCCCCAGGTTGTTCCGAGCGCCGCCACATACGCCACATTCGGATCATCGGGATTCAGAACGATTCGTGAAATTTTTTCCGTTTTCTCCAGGCCGATGGCTGACCAGGTTTTTCCCGCGTCGAGCGATTTAAACATGCCCCGTCCTACGCCCGCGCTGTTTCGCACATTGGACTCGCCGGTTCCAACCCAGACAATGTTCGGATTAGACTGGCAGATCGCGACATCGCCGATCGACGATACATTCTGCTCATCAAATATAGGCATCCAGCTGACTCCGTTGTTCGTGGATTTCCACACGCCGCCGGTCGCGGTTCCGACATAAATAATATTCGGATCGTCTTTCACTGCATCGATCGACGCAATACGCCCGCTCATTCCGGCCGGGCCGATACTTCGGGCTTTCATGCCGGAAAAAAAAGTAGAATCAAATTGAGAATACAGGTTAGACTGCGTAAGCGAAACTAACAGGAATGCACAAGCAAGGCCGAACAGAAATTTTTTCAT
>JAEUSK010000292.1 GCA_016787925.1 bacterium
TGTCAGTGGAACTATTATCTACGCAGGTGTTGATTATGGAGCCATTATCAAACAGGCTGAAAAAGAGGCGGATATTATCCTTTGGGATGGCGGCAATAATGATATGCCGTTTTACAAACCCGACATGCATATTGTCGTGACTGATCCGCTGCGCACCGGCCATGAATTATCCTATTACCCGAGCGAAGCTAACCTGCGATTAGCCAATGTGGTAATTATCAACAAGGAAGACAGTGCAGATAAAGAGTCCATCGCCACGCTGCGCGGCAATATCAAACGGGTAAATCCCGCCGCAACAATCGTGGATGCGGCTTCTCCGATTATAGCCGATCATCCGGATTGGATCACGAACAAAAGAGCATTGGTCGTGGAAGATGGTCCGACTCTTACTCACGGCGAGATGAAATTTGGCGCCGGCACCGTTGCAGCAAAAAAATACAATGCAAAAGACATCATCGACCCCCGGCCTTATACGGTCGGCACGATCACGGATACGTTTAAAAAATATCCCGACATTGGAATCCTGCTTCCGGCAATGGGTTACGGTACCAAACAGATTAGAGACCTGGAAACCACGATCAATAAGGTTCCGTGTGATGTAGTTGTTATTGGAACTCCGATCGACCTGAGCCGCCTGATCAAGATCGAAAAACCTTCGGTGCGCATTCGCTACGATTTGCAGGAGATCGGAAAACCGAATTTAGATACCATACTTTCTAAATTTGTCAGAAAATCGAAATAGCACTTATTTTCCATACAAAGCCCACCGGGTTGGTATCACACAGTGGGCTTTCTTTTAATGTGATCGTGCATGAAAATAAAAATTGGCATTCTTACCGTTTCTGATCGCGCTAGCGCCGGCGTCTATGAGGACCTTTCCGGCAAAGCCATCATTGCACTTCTGACTACATATATAAGAAGCCAATGGGAGCAGGTGTACAAGATCGTTCCGGACGAACGGGATGCGATAGAGAAAGAACTAAAAAGAATGGCCGATGACGAAGACTGTTGCCTGATCGTTACAACCGGTGGAACCGGTCCGGCTAAACGCGATGTCACTCCGGAAGCAACGGAAGCTGTCTGTGAAAAAATGATGCCGGGATTTGGCGAATTAATGCGTGCGGTTTCTCTTAAGTATGTTCCCACGGCTATATTATCGCGGCAAACGGCCGGAATTCGGGGAGCTTCGCTTATCATCAACCTTCCCGGAAAACCAAAATCAATCAAAGAATGTCTGGACGCGGTTTTCCCGGCTGTTCCTTATTGCGTTGAACTTATTGGAGGGCCTATTTTAGAATGCCAGGACGAAGCGATAAAAATATTCAGGCCAAAATCTTAAAAAAGAAAATGCTTGATACTCAATTCAAATTTTTAGATCATAAGCTAATTATTAAATAAACAGAAGGAGTTATATGAAAAAGAAAATTATCCTGCTTGCTTCCATTGCCATACTCGCTGTCGCCGGCGCCGTATTTGCTTTTACGTTTCAAAATCAGGAGGCGGCTGCCGTAGCTGCACCGGAAAAATCTGACGCCTGTTGTATGTCAAAGGAAGAAACCGGTAAGACCGCCGCAACTGAAAGTGCCGCCGCAAAAGACGCCTGCTGCGCTAAGAAGTAAATTTTTCAGTACCAATGAAAAAAGGCAAGGACTATAATCCTTGCCTTTTTTGTTTTCAATATTAATTGCTCAGACTCACAGCACACCTCGAAATTGCGCTATCATTTTTCGCGCATAGTCAAGGCTCTGATCGTTGGGATGAGTTCTGATGAATTCCTGAATAATTTTCACCGCTTCATCTGCTCCGCGAAGTTCTTTGGTAATATAGGCAATGTCGCGAATCACGGGAAAATAGTCCGGCGTTAAAGATCGCGCTTTTTCATATACTTCTAAAGCTTTTTTATAGTCCTTTTTCAAGTAGGCAAGATAACTTCCGTAGTAATAATATCCTTCCCGGTCATCTGGATACAATTCGGTGATCAATCGGTAATTCCGTTCACATTCCTCAACATTGTTCTCGAACCAACCAAGATTACCCTGGAAAATCAACGCCTCTTTACTTGTTCTGCCTCTGAATTTATCCTTGAACCGAAATGCCTTTTGCCCATAGACTGCCGAAAGTGAGTCCTCTTTGTTGAACGAGGCGTTGCATGAAATGAGCGAATAAGCCAATGCAAAATTAGTATCAATTTCAACCGCTTTAACCATCTCATCTATGCCGGGATGAAACAACCCATTCATAGACATTTCCCAGCCACGAACCAAATAAGAATACGCTTCGAGCGATGTAGTTGTCAGCTCATTGATGGAGAGAAATTTGAATTTCGATGTGTCTTTTAAAGCAAATTCTTCACTGATCTTCATCTGGAACTTCATGCACAGTGAGTCGATCAGTCTTCCGAGAATGCTTTCTTCCTTAACTTCTTGAACAACAAAAGAACCCAGTAATTTTTCCTCATCAAGGTCATTCAGATCGGCGGCTAATATGAAGGTGTCTCCTAATTTTTTTAAACTGCCTGTAATCATTAGTCTGCTGTCGGCATGCTTCGCCACTTTTTCAGCCAGTTCTTTTTTTTCCGCAATACTGTGATCGTCCACCTGCAATTCTTTCATCACCCGGGCAATACGAAGCGGGCTAACTAACTGGACAGCAGGAAACTCGTAAAATTTCTGCACCATCGCATCATTGATGATCTTCCCGATCTGCACTTTCTGAAATCTTTCGTCGCCCGTATCATCCGCAAAGGCTATGACCGCTAATGTCGGCCTTCTAGGAGATTCCGGCTTTTTCTGAACCGACGGAATCAGAATAAACCATGCTGAGGCGGCAATGCAAATCATCACGCCAGACCATAAAGCCGCTGTGACATATTTTTTTCTTGCAACAGTGCCTGCGCGCGGCTCACGGCTTACTTCTTTAATACGCGTTGGATCCCAAACTACTTCGTACAGGTGAATAGGCCTGCTGATATTTTTTAATTCTCTAACGCCATGGTCTTTGAAGTGATAGGATAATTTCCCTAGCGCAATGGAGTAAATATCATGCGAAATAAAAATTTCACCAGGTCCTGCAACAGACTCAATACGGCTCGCTATATTCACACCGTCACCGAAAACGTCCTGACCGCGGTAAATAACGTCTCCAACGTGAATGCCGATCCGAACCGATACCCTGTCGTATGGATCAACGAGGCGATCTCTTTCAGATAATTTCTGTTGTATGTCCACAGCGCAATTAACCGCATTAAACACACTGTCAAAATCAGCAAGAAAAGCATCTCCGATCGTTTTAATGATATTTCCCTTGTAGCTTTGAATCTTTTCTTCAAGAATATTATTGTGCTCATTCAGCAACGCGAGGGCATGGTCCTCATTTTCCTGAACCTTCTTGCTGTAGCCTACCATATCGGTGAACATGATAACGGAAAGTTTACGCGCCTCCATCGGTCGCCTCCAAAGATGAATGAATACGATAATTCTCGAGAAAATAATTAACAAACTTATTGCTCAGAAATCGGTCGGAAAAGTATGTGTTTTAAGGAACTTAATCAGGTAAGTAGACTAATTTATATAGAAGATGTGAAAAAATCACTCATTTTTTTTAGAAGCATACTTTCGGATGAAACAGGCTGGGCTGTCGCCGGAAGAGAGCTTAAGAACAGCCTTCCGTAATTTTTCGATATGACACGGTTATCCAAAATAACGACGATTCCGCGGTCCGATCTGCTGCGGATCAGCCTACCGAACCCTTGTCTAAATTTGATTACCGCTTCGGGAACGGAATAGTCAAAAAAAGAATTGCCTCCCATTGACGTGACTCGCTCCATTTTTGCCGCAACTAACGGATCGCTTGGAACTTCAAATGGCAATTTCGTAATGATCAGTATTTCCAACGACTCTCCAGGAACATCCACCCCCTCCCAGAAACTGTCCGTACCGAACAATACAGAAGTTCTATCGTCAAAAAAACGCCGGGTGACATTGCTTCGCGACCCGTCCTGCCCCTGCATCAGCAGCGTGATCGAACGGTTCTTTAACCGCCGTTTCATATCACGATAGCACTTATTCATCATAGCATACGAAGTAAACAGCGCCAGCGTTCCTTTTTCGTTTTCCAATATTATTTTTTCAATTAAAGTCGAACTTGCATCGTTAAAATCTGCAGACGAGGGATCCGGGAGAAAGGATGGGATAAAAATACGGCACTGATCGTTAAAATCAAAAGGCGATCCGACGGAAAATTGTTTTACATTGTCTAGTTCCATCAACCCGGCGCGGCTTTTATAATAATTAAAATTTCCGGCGACGGATAATGTGGCAGACGAGAAAACGCAGGTATTTAATTTCTCGTATAACCTCACCTTTAGAATATCGGCCACGTTCAGCGGCACGCCGTAAAATCGTATATCATATGAACGCTCTTTTGCAGGCAGCTCAAACCAATACACATAATCTAGGTCGTTGGAGTCTGACAAAAATTGTGCGGTCTCGAGTATTTTTTTTAATTCATCGCGTTTCAATATAAGTAGATCTTTCAACGTATCGCCGTCTTCAAAAATATCCGACTTCCAGTCTTTCATTCTCTCGGTGAGATTCAGCAGCGCCTCATCCAATTGGCCTGAAATTGCACGAAATGCGGTCAATTCGTCCTGTGCACTTTTCCAAATAGAATTCTTTGAATCATATCGCCTCTTGTTTTCACGGGGTCTTGTCTTGAGAGCGGAAGTGTCGCCGAAATCGACGGTACGCCCGTTTGTGGCTTCAATAGTCAGTTGGGTAAATAAATCCTGTGTTTTGATCCAAAATTCCGTGCAAGCCATGGTTGCCTCAGCAAGCAAAGCGCTGAAACCCGTCGACTCGCCTTTACTCAATCTACTTCCTGATAATTTTTGTTTTAAGTGAAGCAGAACGCCCGATTCCAACTGATCCCTTTCATACAGACTTGTCACAAAGTTCTTTACTGACCATAGTGATAATCCAACGCCAAGATAATTCTGCGCCGTTTTTTCCACATGATGCGCTTCATCGATTATCAAATTAGTATAATCGCCCAGAATCGCATGTTCCGATATAATGTCTGAGAATAAAAGCGAATGATTCACTACCGTTATTTGCGCTTTGCGTGCTGCGTCACGAATTTTCTTAACAAAACATTCGTCGGACGAATTACATTTTTGTGCCTGACAATAGGCGCTTTCAGACGCCAGTTTATTCCATACGGATATGTTTTGTTCATGCCGAAAGCCGCTGCATTCACTAATGTCGCCCGTCTGTGTCCGGTCTATCCAAAAAATGACAGGCAGGACTTTTTCTCTCTCCGACGGCGTCAAATGCCCGGCAGGATCCAGGCAAATCGTTTTCCACTTTTTCATGCAAATGTAATTGGCCCGCCCTTTGAGCAAAACCGCGTAAAATGGTATTGGAAGGATTTTTCTCAACTGCGGGATATCTTTGTAAAATAGCTGTTCCTGCAAATTTTTTGTATGCGTACTGATGATTACAGATTCGCCCGTATGACTATTCTGAGATGTCCAGTATATGGCAGGCACTAAATAAGCCAGAGATTTGCCTGTACCTGTTCCGGCTTCGGCCAAGACGAATTGAGACTGATTAAAAGCTGCCGCAATGGCCAAAGCCAACTTCACCTGCTGCGCGCGTTCTTCGTAGTTATCAAAATGGGCGTTTAATAATCCTCCGTGCCCAAATACCGTATGGATCGCTTTTTCCGGAACGGGCTGAGCTGAATCAGGTTCAGAGTCAGCTGAATCGTCGCCGATTGTGTTGGACGGAAGCATTGGAATTTTTATTTTATGAAAGTGGAACTTAATGGGTGCGCCCGCTTTGTTGTGTTCTGTGATCTTCTTAAACAGGGTTTTCAGAGGAGACCGGCTATGCTCTGTGAACTTTACAAGAAGAGATAATTTCCTCAAATCCACACGCGCCAGGCTTTCGATCAGATGAAGAAAAATGACAATGAGTCTTTCCGAAGAAGTGTGTTTTTTTTCAAAAGGAAATTCAATTACGGTTTCAATATTCTCTATTGAATAAGCCGTTAAATCCGGAAAGAGTATTTGGATCAAATCCAGAGCATCCCAAAACTGGCGAACGGAAAATAATTCTTCTATCGCCTCATGATCACAACTTTTGTTTAGGCAATCCAGCGTAAATTCGCTGTCAAAAAATATCCACGGCACATCGTTCGGCAAATCATCAATTTTTTCAAGAAAATCATGTTGTAACTTGCCGGAATATATTTTGGTTACAGAAAAATCTGTAAAACGGCTGACGTCGACAATCAAGTCGTCCGACTTAGGTTTGCTTTGTTTTCGAATGGACAATGAAATAAAATCGTTCAGCCCAATATGTGTTAACAGTTTTTTCAATTGGAGTCTTGACGTAACGGTGAGTATGTACGGGTCATTAGGTGCCTAGTCAAAATATCTCAGCAAGACATGGCTCATGAGTTCAACTGTGCGGCCTATCGCTCGTTCATCGATATCAAATTTAGAGTTATGGAGCGGATAGCTGTTTTCAGATGCAGAGGACACACCAATTCTTAAAAAATAGATCGGGCATTTTTCTCTGTAATAAGCAAAGTCCTCGCTGGCCGTCATGGGATATTTTAATTTTTCGATAGATGTTTCGCCGAACACATCCAGGATCGTTGCTTCGATAAGCCGCCCCAGCACATGGTCGTTGATAACCGGCGGGGCATTTGGTGTAATATTGATATCGCATTCGGCTCCAAACATGCCGCACGTCTCCTTTGTCACACGTTCTATCAGGTTACGTAGTTTAATTCGGTCTTTTTCCGCAAATGTTCTGAATGTCCCTGAAAAATGACAAGTTTCAGGTATGATATTGTGCGCCGTTCCGCCGTGTATGCTGCAAACGGAAATGACGGTGGGATTTTCTAAACTGCTGAAATGACGGCCCTGAACCTGATAAATCGCATTGACGGCCTGCGTCGCGACGAAGACCGTATCAATTGTGTCGTGCGGACGTGCGCCATGCCCGCCACTACCTTTGACTTCTATATCAAAAAAATCAACCGACGCCATCATGGCCTCGTCCTTAAGACCAAACATACCCATCTTAAGGCTGGGATCGACGTGAATCCCAAATATAGCTTCTACATCATCGATGACGCCTTCCTTGACAACCAATTCCGCTCCTCCGCTCAACGCTTCTTCAGCCGGCTGAAATATGAATTTAATAGTCCCTTTCAATTGATCTTTCATCTTGTTCAAAAGCAGCAATGTTCCGGTAACGATCGCCGTATGCGCGTCATGCCCGCACGCATGCATAACGCCTGTCTTTTCACTTGAATACGGAGCGCCCGTCTCTTCCGCAAGCGGCAGGGCATCAAGATCGCATCGGAAGGCTATTTTTCTCGAAGATGACGACGAACCTAATTCAACAAGCAGTCCAGTCTTAGCGATCCCTTTTTTAACAACTATATCTTCCTTTTCCAAAATGCCTGCAATATAGGCCGCCGTGCCGTGCTCGTTATGGCTTAAGTCCGGGAAACGATGAATATGCCGGCGAATTTCAATGATCTGAGCCTCTAGTCTCTCCAATGCTCCAGCAACAACCGATTTTCTGTCTATTGGACTCTGCATTATTTATTTTGCAATTAAGGGTGTTTTTATTTTAAATTAGGTAAAGTAGTTAAATCAGACCAGTTTGGGTCACAGGTATGAATATCAATACAAAAGAAAAATCCATCATCTTGGCGCGAGAAATCCATGAAGCCATGGAAACTCTGGAAGTTGCTCTGAGCGCCGGAGCAGAGGATCGCGAAATAATTGAGGCAAAAAACATCGTTGCTAACGTGCTGAGAAGCCACAAAACTTTTTTGGAAAGTCTTTCCGGTTCAGAAAGGGATGACGCGCAAATACTCTTTTCGAAAAAGATCGAAGATATGGCTTCCAGAGCCCGGGCGCTCAAGTAACGCTATCCTCCAAACTCATTTTTGAGCATATCGTCATACTGATCTGCATACCAGCCTACGCGATCAAAGGTACTTCGGCATTCTTTCCTGTCCATTCCCTCGCATTCACGCAATATCCTTAACCATACCCATCCTTGATTAATCGAAAAACTTGCCGAATACATTTGATGATTTAGTTTTAACAATTTCTCATAAAGTTTGCTTGGATCGGAAGCCGTGATCATCATCACAGGCGACGCAACACAAAAATATGATAACCCCTCCGTTGTCGTGTAAACGTCAGCCAATATTTTGGCGGAGCCTTTTACCAAATTCCATTGGCCCGGAATAACTTCTCCGTTTATATCAAGTGAACGGCACAACTCGGCTTGTGTCCCTAATTCAGTTATGACCTCTTCTACTATACCGTAATATCTATCTAATGTCATCTGCTTAGACATGCATTATTCCTTTCATTACAAGCTAAAAATGGAACGGATTCCTTCGTCCACCGACTGAATAGGTGTTTTCAGCGTTTTCAACGCGAGGTTGACATTCAGAGAAACATCTTTTGGGCGCTTTGATATAGACTGCATCTCATCTGTTTTTATACCGGCAATGGTTGCAGCGGGTAATTTCAGATGGTGCGCAAGACGCAGTCCGAAATCGTAGCGGCTTATCCTTTCCGGTCCGGCTAAATGAATCATTCCCTGATAAGTGTTCGATGCTAACTCCATTAAACATTCCGCCGCATTACTGATATTCATCATGGAGCGAAACTGATCTTTGAACAATTTGACTGAATCTTGATTTCGCAATCCGTTATATATTGTATCGAAAAAATTCAACCGTTGATTCAAGTTGAATCCATACAACAATCCAAGCCTGGCCGTTACATAATTCGCCGTCGTAAATTTTTCCAATATATCATTTTCTACTTCTAATTTTGTGTCACCGTAAAAATTGACCGGACAGGCTTTGTCCTCCTCGGAATAATCCCCTTTCACGCCGTCAAATACTAAATCCGTGGATGTGTAAATAAATCGAACCGCGTTCAAATTGGCATATGTAATGATCTCACTCGTCGCCTGCACGTTAATCTGCCATGCGTCCAACTTGCGCTTTTCACACTCATCCGGAGACGACAGTGCCATTGTATGGATAATGCACGTTGGATTAATACGCGTCAGCATCGGAAGAACTGAGTTTCTTGCATCCGTAAAATGCCAGAATATTTTATGAAAATTTGGATTAAGCGCATGATACGTCGAGTGCACTTCGTCCCATTTCCCCGACTTCTGTGCAGTACGAACCAAATGGCTCCCTAAATTTCCGGTACCACCCGTTATAAGTAATATCTGAGGCATTTTATTATACTCGTTACCGCGTAAAAAAAATTAATTATATAACGTCCAAAATGCAAGCATAAAAACATAAGTTTTATTAAGTTATGGTTGCCTCATAATGATACAGCATTAATTCTTTGATACAAAAAAAGTCAATAATTTGATTACCATACGCGATATTAAGGCATTGAGTTATCTAAGTTTATCTGAAAAACGAAATACGGCACAATCTGTGCTTGTATATAGTCGTGCGTTAAGTGTGATACGAGACAATTTAAAACAAATGATGACCATAACAGAAAGTACAGACGGGGAGTTGATGACGATGAAAAGCAAAAATATATTCCGCACCATTGGAATTGTGGCCTTATTCCTCATCGTGATGGTCGTCGCTTACATTTTTTATGATCCTACGATTTTGATGGGTGTAGCTGGAATATTTGTTCCTGTCAGTTTATTCATATTGTTGCTACTTGCCTTTTATTTGTTAATTCTCAGCACCAAATATTAATTAATTGATCATGAAGAGCCTTACTCTAAAAGAAAGAGTTATATTTGTCATCACCGGAACCAATGGAAAGACCATAAACGAGGCGAAGTTTAAGCTCGCGGGTTTAAAATTTGGTTACGGAAGACTTGACCAAACCCACTTTTGGAGTCTGCCGTTTGAAAACGGATTACTTGGACACAAAATTCTGAAAAATATTTTCGACAACGTTACACGCATTGGCTAGTATCTATTCCGAACCTGACCTCCTTCGGCCTGATGCAACGCATCAGGCTTTTTTTTTGTTTCGCTGGTAAGCAATTCACTTGCAAAAAATGGATTGTTTAGGTACTATTCCTTATGATCATTTTATAATGGATAAAATATCCGTGATTTTCCATGCCGGAAGCCTGTTAGCGGACATCCGGGGCGTCTGATCCAAGCCTATGTTGTCGGAATCAACTTACAGCCCTCATTAATTTCTACCGATTGTCATACATCATGAAAAAACATCTTTTTGAACTTCTACCCGCTTCTGTTAAACAAGTTCACGGTAAGACCGACGTTTGGGTCACGGGACTTTCTTCGGACTCACGTCAGATCACAACGGACAATATGTTTTTTGCCGTTAAGGGCGGGCAAACGGACGGTAACAAATTCATTCAAGCTGCGATAAAAAACGGAGCATCGGTCGTTGTCTCTGAAGAACCATGGGAAAAGGAATGTGACACCGTGTACGTACAGGTTACAGATATATATCAATTCATGGCTGAATCATCGGCTCGCTTTTATGACACAGTTGATCCCGCATTGACCATTATCGGTGTCACCGGAACGAACGGAAAAACTACTACCGCACATTTCATGAATGAGATTATTAAATCGTGTTCAATCAAAACCATATTCATTGGCACAACCGGAATAGAGATCTGCGGAAGAGTATTGCACACGGATTATACAACGCCTCCAGCACACGAATTGCACCGCATTCTAAGACAAGGCCTTGACCTGCAAGCATCATATGTTGTCATGGAGGTCTCATCTCACGCGTTAAAATATAAACGGGTTTGGGGACTGAAGTTCGACGCAGCAATTTTCACCAATTTAACGCACGAACATCTTGAAATTCATCCTTCGATGGATGATTATTTCCAAACCAAACTCAAGTTATTTTCAATGTTAAAAGAGAGCGGCGTCGGGCTTACCAACGCCGACGATCACTATGGCAAACAAGTCCTTACTGAGTGTCGAAGTGTCAAATTATTAGATTTTGGCTTTGCAGCGGATAAAATAAAAGTCGTGCAATTGTCCTACGACGAAGCAGCCCGCGTCCAGTCAATAGTCTATGAGATCGGCGGAATTCAGTACGGCTTCACCATTCCCATGATCGGCGCTTATAATGCATACAATGCTCTGGCGGCGGCAGAGACACTCGCAGCTTTGAAGTTTGACAGACAAGAAATTCACAATGCACTTAAGATGATTCCGCCGGTCGCCGGGCGTTTGGAGCGGTACGACATCGGAGGAACAAATGTCATTATTGATTTTGCACACACACCGGATGGCCTCGACAAGCTTATTAAGGCAGTTCGAGAAATAAGAAAAAACAGCGCCAGGATTATTACAATTTTTGGATGCCCCGGAAGCCGTGATATTTCGAAACGGCCTTTGATGGGAAAAATTGCAGTTGATCTCTCCGATTGCGTTATTGTCACCACAGATGATATACACTTTGAAAGTCCGGATAAAATAATAATGGATATTGTGAAAGATTTGCCGAAGACTAATTTTGAGAAGGTTACAGACCGCAGAGAAGCCATAGCACGCGGACTGCAGATCGCCAAGAAAGGAGATTTTTTGTTGATTGCCGGCCGCGGCCATGAAAAGTACCAATACGTAAAGGATCTGAAGATACCGTTTTTGGACAAGGATGTTTTATTTGAGGAAGCTGAGAAGGCCGGTTTATGGACCAAAAAATAGAAAACTGTTTACAAATGTCTGGACATCAATAAATACGGAGTGCCTCCGAATCGGACATCGTCAACGCTTGTAAACAGCCTTTATCATCGTAGACACAATTTTACGCCATCGCACCGACTTTTTTGGCCAATGCGGACTTTTTGTTTGCGCAGCTGTTCTTGTGAAGAATTCCTTTTACGACCATTTTATCCAGCAAACTCGTAGTCTTCTTCAATAATTCCTGAGCTTCTTTTTTTCCGGCCGCTGACAAAACTGATTTCACAGAATCACGCATTAATTTCTTATAATGTCGATTCTTGTCGTTGTCTCTTTCATTCCTTCTTACGCGCTCTTCTGCCGACTTGTGATTAGGCATCTTTACTATCCTTTTGTTATAAGTTTATTATCATTAATACATTATGTTCTGTCATTGCACCTTATAAAGTGGTCGCCAATATATAAAACTAAACCTGAATTGTCAAATTAAAATTTTATTTTGACTGATACTGTTATATCGTTTATATTGTTCCAGTTTATCTTTAACTGCCCTTACCGATCACACACATTTTGCTCATGAAGTTCATCCGTTTTTTGCTGCTTTTAAGCTGCACATCAATAGCTTATTCACAGGCTAAACCTTTAAATGAAAAAGAACTTTTCGAATCAGGCTTGGCGGCCTATCGTTCCAAGCTCTATCCTACATCTATAAAAACGTTTGAATCAATGATCGCCAATTTCCCGGAGGGTGATCATTATACTGCCGGACTTTTGATGTTATCGAAATCCTATGAAAAAATGCGTTATTTCAAGAAATCAATAACCGTGGCCGACGAGCTCATTACAGTATATCCGGGCAGTAAGTACATTGATGACGCTTTGTACACAAGGGCGCAGAGTTATTATGGAAATGACGATTATACTTCAGCTATTAAGGATTTGACCCTGCTCAGGACAACATCCAAAGAAAAGCATCTGCAGTCAAGATCCGATTCCCTAATCAGAAGGATAATCCAAAATAATTTGTCTTCAATCCGGATCAGGAAAATGATGGAGACGGGCAATGATCCGGAACTTCTTTCTGTTTTGAATTCACAATATGTGACCAATTTGATGTCACAAAAGCGGTATGCTTTTTTACAGAAATTTATTGATTCTAGTCTTCAAAAAAAAAACCAATTATCAACAAATAAAGCCTTTCGTGATATCCTTAAGCAAATAAATAATAAGACAGATGGCCCGGTAAGATTTGGATTTATTACTTCTTTAACAGGATCAAACAGTGAGACGGGCAGATCAATCAAAAGCGGCGTCGAGTTGGCAGTTTCTGAACACAACCGGTCGTACACACCAAGCATCGAACTGGTTATTTATGACGACCAATCGGATATCATTCAGGCCATTCATGCGGCGAAAGAACTATCCGCTGACGACGGCATTTCTGCCATCATCGGTCCCGTCGAAAGCAGCGCCATGGCGGCGGCTGCCGTAGTTGCCGATCAGCATCATATCCCTATTATCTCGCCGACTGCAACAAAATCAGGCCTTACGCAAATCGGCCCCTATGTTTATCAGGCCAATGTGAACATAGAATCACGCAGTGAGGCCATTGCCCGTTATGCTGTTGAAGCACTCGGCCTGAGGACTTTTGCTATTCTATCACCTTCCGATTTGTATGGCGACATTGCTTCCACCGCATTTGCTCAGTCGGTTGAAAAGATCGGAGGAAGAATGATCGTGATTGAAAAATTTTACGATAACACAACCGATTTTAAGGGGCAACTCGTACATCTTAGAAAAATGGGTTTTATTGACAGGGCGCTTCGCCAAACCTCTTTCCGATTCTTGTCAAAACTTACAACTCAGCAAGTCGATTCTATTTACGCAAAGCATTATCCCATCGATAGCACATCAAATGACGGCGAGTACAACGTTCCGATGGAATTTATCGACGCATTGTTCTTACCCGTGTATACCGATGATATCAAATACATAGCACCACAACTTGCATTCTATAACATCAAAACGCAGCTGCTCGGGGGCGATAACTGGTACGATCAAACCGAATTGAGGCTTCATCAAAATTATATTAACGGAGTGATGTTTGTATCCGAGTCATTCATGGATCCGGCCAACCCGGAAGTCAAACACTTTAATGAAACGTTCATGAAAACAAACGGCATCTTACCCTCGCGGGAAGCGTCTTACGGATTCGACCTGATGAATATGCTTTCGTCCTTTGTACAAGCGGGCTATTATACAAGCGAAGAAATTCAGGTTGAACTCAATAAAGGTTTGGCCTGGAACGGAATTCACAACAAAATAATATTTACAAACGACTCTCGAGTCAATTCATCTGTTCATATCCTTCAATTTTCTAACGGCCAAATAAAGAAGAAATCCAAATAATTTTCTTGTACACTCTATCGTATGCAGATAAAACCCGCTAACAAAGTCATCTATACCGTGATCATGATTTGTCTGTATTTGCCGCAATTGCTGTCGGCGCAGACAGACAGCGTGACCATTACGGAGGTGATGTTTAATCCAAACTCTCCAAACTCCGAGTTTGTGGAGATTTATAATTACGGCTCCGCTTCCATTGACTTGACGGATTGGAGACTCTTTGATTATCAGGACGTTGATACGTTGAAAGATTTTAGTCAGGGGCTACTGCTTGGCCCAAAAAAGTTTGCGGTAATTTTTGAAAGCGATTATGACACGGCGGCTGGAATATACAAAACATTCATTCCGGCTTCTGCTTTGATCGTTAGAGTCAACGATACACAAATTGGGAATGCACTTGGTAACACTGGCGATAACGTCATCCTTATACGGCCTATTGGCGATACCTTGTCCAAATATACCTATAGCAGCGCAAACTCAACGGGTATATCGGATGAAAAAATCAATGTTGCCGACCCATTAAATGCGGCATCAAATTGGACAGATAGCAAGACAATAAACGGCACACCCGGCAATTATCCCAAACTTGATCTTTCAATTAAGGAACACCGACTTATTTTTGCGCCAATGGAGCCCCCGACAAATTCTATGGTCAATATTACTGCTACAATCAAAAATATGGCCATCCGCGGGGCTGACAGTTTTGAAGTAATATTTTACCAAGACACAAATAGAAATTACGCTGCCGATGTCGATGAAGAATTGGGCTCTATAATGTCTAATAGTGTTTTGAGCCGAGGCGATTCGACTACGGTTTCCGTCAATTCAAATGCGTTAACGAGTGGAACACATGTTTTCATTGCAAAACTTTTGAATCTCTCTCCAAACGCGGATACTTCGTTTGCCAATAACACAGTCATTGACTCCGTTTCAACTGTTCCTGCGATGGATCTTTCTATAAGCACGTCCTCACTCATATTTACTCCTGCCAATCCGAAAGTCGGGAACAATTTACAGGTCAGTGCGAGGATAAATAATACAGGTTTAACTGCGGCTACAGCTTTTACCGTGAAGTTCTACGATGATTCAAACCGCAACTCGTATCCTGACGCTAACGAATTCATAGATTCGGTCAATTTTTCGGGTAGTCTAAATACAAACGATTCCATAAATGCCTCGATAACGGTAAATAATATAACATTCGGCCGGCACCTGTATCTTGCGAATATTATTCCTTCAAGTGTAGCGCCTCTGGCGGACGAGATCAGTTCCAATGATCAGCGCATGGATTCCGTAAACATTACAATCCCCGATTCAATCACGATTACGGAGGTGATGTTTAAACCGCTCAGCGGTGAGGATGTTGACGAATATTTTGAAATATATAATTATGGCAGTCTGCCGATCAACGTGATGAATTGGCGGGTGCGAGACAACAATTCCCTGGATACATTGAAAAACGCAGGGTCAGGAACTATTCTAAATCCCGGACAATTTGCCGTCATATTCCATCAAAGTTATGATCTTCTAAACGGCCTATATAAGGACCTCTTTCCAATTGGCGCATTGCCACTGAAAGTCAGCACCAGTTTAATCGGAAACGGTTTAGGGAATTCGGTCGATTCCCTGAGAATACTGAATTCGATAGGAGATACGGTCTCCCAATACTCCTGGTCAGTGTCAAGCAGTTTTACGTCGGGTATTTCGCGCGAGAAGAAAAACTTAAATAACGACAACTCTTCGGCCAATTGGGCAAACAGTACTGCTGTAAATGGTACACCCGGTTTTGTAAACAGCGTAACGCCAAAACAATTTGATCTGTCGGTACTGGCTGGTGATATTAATTTTTCACCGTCGTATCCTTACCAGAATCAGATATTTTCAGTCACCGCAAAAATATCAAATGAGGGGCAAATACACAGCGGAAGCTTTACC
>JAEUSK010000305.1 GCA_016787925.1 bacterium
AAAATTAAATTTTTCCTTCGGGCTGTTCGTAACAGATTGGGATGAACCGCATGAAACTGTAAAGATCATGACTAGGATTAGAACTTTTTTTCTCATACAACCCCAGTGAACGTTTTCTTATACTATAATCTACTTCAAAAGTTACAATTGAAACCCACCGATGTCAATAAAATTCATTCTGAATACCATTACACTACCGGTAACTCTTAATTCGACTTACATTGAAAAGTGTTTTCAGGAAAGTGAATAAACCTTCGATCCATCTCCCGCAAATTTCGCAAATTTACGCAGAAGTATTATATGCGGAAAATATATATATGCTGAGTAGTTACAAACAATCAAAGAATAAAGACGAGGATAATCAGGACACTGCTTGCTTTTCCTGGATTACATGCAGAATAGGAGACGATTTTTCAGCTTTTTTCTTCAGCTCCGGCTCGGCAATAAATCGCCATACCAAGATGGCCATGAGCAGTACGGAAGCGGCGCCGAAAAATGTATTGCTGGCAAAACCGAGCCCGGTATAGATGATTCCTGCCGCCGCGCCGCCAAGTCCCAGCCCGATCTGCCCCAGCGCGATCGTCAGGCTCATCATCGCACCGCGCTGTTCATCAGGTACGATCTCCGATACTAAAGCTTGAAACGGACTAATTCGTGCAGCAACAAACATCATGATCAGGATAAATAAAATATAGCTCATCCAAAAAGATGACAGAATTGCCGTCGTGAGAATCATGACTACGGCAAGGCCGAGACAGGACGTGATGATAATTACCTTGCGGCCGATGCGATCAGAAAGGCGGCCGGCATTAGGGCCGGTAATAACCGAGGCGATACCTCCGACGAAAAAAAGCGAAGCGATCTCGTGCCCATTAACTCCGAAAACACTTGTGAGCCATGTTGGCAGGTAAACAACATACAGCGAAAACCCGGCGTACATCACACCATAGATTGCAGCCGTAGCTGCAATCTGCGGTGTTCGTATCATCGTTAAGTATTTTTTGAGAACCGTAGTGACCGTTAATGCGCCGTTATGCCTCTGAACAGCCGGCTGCGGCACTACCAGCCAGATCAGCAGAAACGCTGCGAACATCGTGAATGCAAAAAGCGAAAACGGCCCGTACACGCCATACCATTCCGCCAAAATAGTTCCCATAGGAACGCCCATGATCTGCCCCGCGGCTATGCCCGTGGCAATCCAGCCATTGGCCCATCCCCTGCGCTCGTACGGAAAATAATCGCCGACGTACGAAACCGACGCGCCGCTGAGTATGCCGCCTGCCGCTCCGGCAACCGCACGAACAGTCAGGAAAGAATAATAATCAAAAGCGAGATTATGCAATGCTAACGCGCAAGCCATCGCACCCGTCCCGAAAAGCAGAATACGCCGCCGCCCAACTTTATCGGAGATCGGCCCCATTACCAACGCAAAGATTCCGAGCATCAGCGCATACGATGTTACCAGTGTTCCCTGAATGGCAATGTCGATATTCAATTGTTTACCGATCTGCGGTAATATCGGAGCGATGATCATAAGCTGGCTGCTTGCGGAAAACATTAACAGCCACAAAGAGGCAATCACGAGATTGTCGTTGGATTTTTGTGTTAACATGGGATCATTTATATTATTGTTGCGAATTCGTTAATTAGAGGATTAACTTTAATAAGTCGGTAGTAACTTACGGAATTATCGGCAGCATGTTTCTTGTTTTTTCGGGAATCACCCGAATGGGTTAGAATAAGCGGTTTAAATCTTCCCTGCTATATCAACTAACGTATTCACCGTTTTCCAATTCCGTGTCGTAGCCGTAACCTTGAGTTTACTTTCAAAAAATTTATTCGACAATTTAGTTTCACCATACGACTTTGGACAATGCAAGAATATCTCTTGGCCGATGATAACAAATTGGTCCGGTGGAAATTCTATTTTCTTAATGCTTTCTAAATTCAATTGCTCTGCAGTTTCGGATAAAAAGGTCACGTGCAGTTTTTCGACGTCGATCTTTTTATCTTTCACAAACGGATTAGACGCAACCGCCTTTTTCATTTCATCGGCCGTTCTAACAATTACCGGAACATCGAATTTATATTTCTTTGATATCGCTTGTTCGATCTTTCCGGCCAGTTCCGCGTTGGCTGCTTTTTTGTCGGCACGGAAAACCACGTTCCCGCTTTGAATATAAGTGGCGACGTCAGTAAATTTGAGTGTTTCGTACAAAGCTTTCAGATCGGCCATCAGAATTTTTTTCTGTCCGCTGACATTGATGCCGCGGAGAATTGAAATGTAGGTGGTCATCATTTAGCCAAATCTTCCGCGATAAAGATCGCGTTCTTATTTAAATCAAAAAAGCCAAACTCGTTGGTGTTCCATGCGGTTCCAGATTTGAAAGCTTCTTTAGTAACGGAACCGCGACGAACAAATTCCTCAAAAAGCGGCTGTATGTTCTTAACAAAAATTCTAATGACCGATCCGCCCAGCAA
>JAEUSK010000011.1 GCA_016787925.1 bacterium
CCGTATACGTTCGGCGCCGCGGCCAATCCTGTCAGATCCGTACCGAGATAATTTCCGACGATCTGATTATTAATAGCGCCAATTCCATCAAGCGTAATGCCTCCGTAAGTGTCTGTACAATGACCTATCGCAAGGCCCCTGATAATATTATCCGATGATGTGATCAATAGACCACCGTTGGAGGATCTTGCGCCGCCGCCGCCGTCGATCATTATATCGGGCGTTCCGTTTTGGTCCAAATCACCATTAATGACGGTCTGATTATCGATGATCGCAGGCAGATCGCCGTACAAATCAATCACCGATCCGCCCGGTATGGCAAATTTAATCGAATCACGCCCGGCATGATAATTCGCATATTCGATCGCAACACGAAGCGTACCTACCGAACCGTTGTCGGCAATTTTTGATACGAGCAGAGAATCACTGTTACCCGTAAATGGAAAAGAAAAAGCCGAAGTACTGCCGTTGCTATCCTGCAACGCTGTAATGTTGCGGTTAATCGGAACCGTTACACTCAGCGACCAAACACCGGATCCATCGGCATAGGTGGAATCTAAGTAAATTTCACCCTGATCAAAATCATCCGCATAGACTTGTATCAAGGCTCCCGGAGCCGCTTCGCCTGAAACGGAGTTTGCAGTAATGTTGGTAATACGCGGCGGGGCTATGCCTTCCTGAGTCTGAAGATCGCCCAGCACGATACCGCCGTTTCCATTCGCATAAATCGAATTTTGGAAAAACGTATTGAACCTAACATCGTAGTCGCTTGCATAAATACCTGACGAACCATTATGAGCAATTGTATTATGATTTATTGCGTTGTAATGCACATCGCTGCAGCAGGCCGTCAAAGAAACACCGTTGCCGGAATTTCCGAGCGGAGTAAATCCGTCAGCTGCTGTACCGATATAATTTCCTTCTACTTTATTATTGGTTACGGGGCCGCTTTCTCCTTCATAAAGACTAATCCCATTCGAACTGTTACCTGAGATCACATTGCGTCCAATTACAGTTCCGTCTCCGATCATATTAAAATCGGAATTTTCGACAGTGATACCTGTTTGACCATTACCCACAGCGTACATACCTTCCTTGTCCGTGCCGATAAAATTTCCCAGAATAACATTGCTATCGCTGCGATTTATATAAACACCGTCCCATCCGCTTCCCGATATGACATTACCGGTCATAGATACGTAATTTGAGTTGTCCAAATAAACCCCGCGATACGAATTACCCGCAGACGATAACCCGTCTGAAGTAACGCCGATATAATTATGAAGAATATAGTTTGAATCCGAAGAATAAATATCAATTCCGTTGCCATTATTGCTTGAAATTACATTTCGGCCATTTGGTGTTCCGTCGCCGATCTTATTATTTTTTGCATTACCATCAATTCGTATCCCAAAGTCTCTTCCTTCCGCGGAATTTCCGTCCATACTTGTTCCAAAGTAATTGCCGAGCAGCACGTTATTTCGCGCAGATGAACCCGTGATGTAAACCGATCCGCCTCCGGAAAAGTAAGTTCCGTGAACCACAAGGCCTTTGATCACGTTATCCGACGAAGTGATGGTGAGTAATTCCCCGTAGGTATTGCTGCCGTTAATACCGATATCCGGTTTATGATCGCCGTCAATGTCGCCATCAATAACAGTGCCATTATCTGATAAATAAAATATACCGGCATCCAGGATGATATCGCCGCCTTTCAGACTGTATTCGAAACATATAGTATCCGGGCCAAGATGACTATTTGCGGAATCAATTGCCGTTCGGAGTGAACCTACGCCTCCGTCGGTTAACGTCGTTACAAAAAGTTCCGGCCGAGTGCTTGGACGCCCGGATACCTGATTGGAATATCCGCTTTCATCAGACGTCACGTCATTTACTGACGTAACGCGATAGTAGTAGGTTATACCATTAGTAAGACCCGTTAACATTTGCGTCGTATCGTTCACACTTGTGTTGGAGTCGATCTGGGTCGTCGGATTAGGTATGGTCCCGCCATAAATTCGGTATTTCGTGACGGTTGTGTCAACAGACTTATCCCACGTCAATGTAATTGTCTGATCTCCGCTTACCGCGATCAGGTTCTGCGGTGTTTTAGGACCGGCTTTGATCTGAATAGCTAAGTTATTGTGGATGAAATTTGCATCGTCAAGCGAAATGGTAAATCCATCGCTTCCATCGGTGTTCTGCCAGCCGATGGTGGCGCTTTTGTCAGAACCGTTCATGTCGAGATACTGATATACGATTCTGCCGTTGGGATACAAAATAATCTGAAAGGTATAGCTACCGGTACCGCTATAGGGAGGAATAACCTGATATTGAACAATCAGACGACTTCCGTCGTTGTAATAATAAACATGGCTGTTGGAATTATTCCCCAAATTCAAGTCATTCCAGAACGCGGCTATCATTTCACCCGTTGTACCCGGCAACCCATAATTGCTATATTCCGAATTCGTGCTGTTAAAGGTTATGAAACCGTTCGAACAAACACGGAAATCCGTATACGTTGAATCAAAATAAATAAAATTAAAGCCAATAGGGAACGGCCCTACATTGTTATCATCCGTACCGTTCAGTTCGGTAATTTCCGTTCCGATACTCTTGATATCAACCCAATTAAAGGCCACGCCGCCCTGATCGCTGCTCGTCCATGTGTATCCGAAATTATCCCCGTTGGCGGGTCCTTTCTGGCTAAAGGCAGGTTCTGGGTTTGAAAGACTTACAACAAATAGGATGGACAACAAAAATGGAAATCTGAGAGAGTGTAAGATAGTTTTCATGGGGAACCTCACTATGCGGTTATGTAAATTAATCATTTTCACAATTATTTGAAAACACGAAAGTTTTTTTGGAGCTGAATAAATAACCCTGATCAGAATATCTTACTATTCTGCCTGTGTTCGACCATTTGTAGGTGACGTGAGTTGGCTTAAAAGTAATTCAAATCGCATAACATGTCAAGTTAATAGATTGTTTCATTACTATGGAATGATATTACGCTGTTAAACAACCCATAAAAAAACAGCTGCCGCTATTCGCAATACAAATTGTTCATTAAACGAATCATAATAAGACAATAGGACCTCTTTGTCTGTGATCCGAATCACAACTTCGCAATGCAATAGCATTCTACTGCCGCAAACAAAACGCCCCGTAAATAAGCCTAAGGCTTACTTACGGGACGTCGGGTAACTTACGGACGCTGAGCAAAGCCGAAGTGTCCGTGATGGTTTTCCTGTTAACTTCCGGTGCCGCTCAGAAGATTCAGTTTAGTTATGAGTATCTGCGCAATTGCCGGATCATTCACATTCGCAGTAAAGGTGTTGTCTAGCTGCTGTATGGATGTGATGCAACTGGCATACTGAAGCAAGTGATACTCATCATACGCCTTAGCCAATAAGATGATGTTCTTCGTAATAGTGACATCATGCGTAAAAATATAATTCGGAGCCTTGCGGAGAACATAATTCGCCGCCATCAAACTCGTGTCATGATTCGCCTGCTGCCA
>JAEUSK010000048.1 GCA_016787925.1 bacterium
GCGCACATTACTTTTAAACTAAAGAAGGGCTGAGCGTGGTATTTCCGAGCTAACTAAAATCTTCACTCATCAACCCCACCCATGACCCTCACCTTGGAGGTTGTTGCAATATGCCTTTCTGTCTCAGGAGACTAAATTTTAGACTCAAGTTTTTTGGTTTTAATTTAGCGGCCTTGAAAAAAACGACGATGAAACCCGAGTTCGCGTCTTTATATGAGCGAAAAACTTGTTTGAGACCGCCAACGGCGGTCGAGTTTGTTTTTCGCAACCACAAAGCGAATGAGGGTTTAGGCGTTTTTTTCACAACCGATGTTTTCTTTGCCACTTTCTTTTTCAAAAAGAAAGTGGATCTAAGTCTTGGGATGAAAGACACTTTTCTTTCTTTTGCTGGCCCAAAAGAAAGAAACAAAGAAAAGGGCCTGGGCTGTTGAAAAAATGCCTAAAATCTCCGCTCCAGCCCTAAACAAAACAAACTCGCCCGCCTGCGGCAAGCCTTCGGCGGACTCAGACAATGTTTTGTTTTTAACGGGCTTTCGCTCCGATTTCTTAACGGCATTTTTTCAAAGGCCCGAAAATTTACGAATTTGTCACGTTATGGCACTACGTCCACTATGCAGAAAACGACAATAAAAAATATATGTGGAGCAGAAACCACTCCAAAAACGGGCGACACCGAAAAGCCAAACGAGTAGGGCTGAAATAAGGAATGAGTATGACCAACAGCGTGACCTTGCATAGGGTTCTTAAAGCAACTCCTGAAAAAGTATACCGGGCTTTTACGGATGCAAATGCCATGACGTTTTGGCTCCCGCCGTACGGATTTTTATGTGTCGTTCACCACATGGATGTGCGTGAAGGCGGCAGTTATAAAATGTCCTTTATCAATTTTTCAACGGGCAACGGTCATTCCTTTGGCGGAAATTATTTGGAAATAAAACCCAATGAATTCATAAAAAATACCGATAAATTTGACGACCCGAACCTGCCCGGTGAAATGATCACCTCAATCTGGATGAAAAAAGTTTCTTGCGGGACGGAACTTAAGATCGTTCAAGAAGGCATTCCCTCGGCCATACCGACAGAGATGTGTTATTTAGGCTGGCAAGAGTCGTTAGAAAAACTGGCAAAGTTAGTTGAACCGGAAATTCCTGATGCTTAATTTTTTCGGGCGACAAATCAACAAATGGAAAAGAATTATTTTGTGGAAAACTAAATGCACGCCGTGTGTTATGAATTTTATAATTCCCGAAATGAAATTCCCCTATATCCCCCTTTTCAAGGGGGACAAATTCGAATACTGCACTAACCATTCCCCCTTTCAAAGGGGGTTAGGGGGATTGCTTGAATGGTTAATATTCATGCCAGTAATGATTGCTTTTTTATGCCTCTCCTCCTGTGACGGCCTCGTCAATTGGATGTCGTTTCATCCGGACACGAATACCTACATTTCAGAAAGAGACCTGCCGGAATATATCCGTCCAGTCAAGATACGCACGTCGGACAGCCTGAGCATTCAAGGCCTTTATTTTTCGGATAAGAATGATTCCGTCAAGTCGAAGATCATCGTTTATTTTCACGGCAATGCAGGAAATATGTACCACCGCATCACCGAAGCGGCGAAGTTATTTGAATTGGGTTATGACGTGTTTGTCGTGAGTTACAGAGGTTATGCGCGTAGTGAAGGAAGTCCTTCGGAGGAAGGACTTTATATCGACGGAAGATCGGCATTACATTTTGTTACGCACGACCTCGGATACAAGATGAGCGACGTGGTCATCTACGGCCGTTCCATCGGAACGACGGTTGCCATCGATGCCGCGCAGGATCAGGATATTGCGAAACTCATTTTGATCACGCCGTTGTCTTCCGGTTCAGAGTACGCGAAATCGAAAGGATTGGGCGGGTTACTGTTTCTGGTTGGCGAACCATTTCCGTCCATTGACAAAATAAATAATGTGAAGTGCCCTCTGCTCATCATTCACGGCGATGCGGACGAAGTAATTCCGCAGGGGCTTGGACTTGATCTATATAATAAGTTTTCCGGAGTGAAGAAATTTGTCAGCATTCCACGCGGCGGGCATAATAATCTGGAGTATGTTTACCCCGATTTTTATTGGCGTTCGATCAGAGAGTTTCTGTATGAGTAAATAGACGGATTGTCAGGCTGAGCCTGTCGAAGCATACGAAAAATATTATTGGCTGGTTTTACAAGATATCATTTTCGAAGGAGACAAGTTATGGCAGGATCAGTCATCACGCGCATCTGGCACGGCAAGACGAAAGCCGAGCATGCCGATGAATATCTGGAATTCGTCGTCACAACGGGCGTACGGGATTACAAGAAGACGCCGGGTAATCTTTCAGTTCAGATCCTGAGGCGCATTGACGGCGCGGAGTGTCATTTCTGGACGGTGACACGGTGGGACAGCGTTGACAATATAAAGAAATTTGCCGGCGACGATTACGAAAAGGCGCATTATTATCCCGAGGATAAACGATATTTATTGGAATTTGAACCCAACGTCATTCATTGCGAGACATTTGATTATTGAGCCAACGCCGGCCTTACGCTAATCGCGATTTACTTCACTCGAAACGCCGCTCTTTGTTTCGCATCACGTGTACTGTCCGGTAGTCCGTATTTATAATCGTAAATAGCCTCTTCCCAATCGCCGTAGATCGGATTGGGGAGAATGATAAATTTCCTGCCCCACTGATCTTTCATTTTTTCCACGCCGTCAAAACGTTCTGTTACACTTTTCTTTTCAAAAATATAAGTAAAATCGTTCAGATTATCGCCGCAGAGCAGCACGATCTCGTGCGTTTCGGCGACTTTCAAGCGCCGCTTTTCTTTGCCGCCCGGTTCCGTTTTCAATAATACATGCGTGTCGTCGGCCTGCGGAAAACCCATTTTGACGAGATTGGCCAACGTACCTTCTTTTTCTTCAATCTTACGGTTGGAAATATAAAATACGTCCGCGCCTTTGGATACGGCATAGTTCATGAATTCCACTGCGCCGGGAACGGCACCGGCATTGGCGCCTTGGGTCCATGTTTTCCATGTGGCCTGGGAAAAAGATCCTTCCGTCACGATCAGATTTGCATTGTAAGGGCTGTTATCCAGCACGGTTTCATCGATATCAACGATCACGGCGGGTTTTTTTTCGAATTTGTTCATGAGCGCTTCGTCGAGCCTGAGCTTTGCCAGCGCGTAGGCCTGGTAACACAATGCGCGGTATTCTCCCGATGTCTGATGCCACAGCATGGCATTGACGGCAATGGCGTTCTTTGATCGTTCAATGGTGTTTGTCTGGGAACGCACGGCAGTGCAGGAAATAAATGCGAAAAAGATGAGTATGGAAAGATGCTTCATGATCATGGTTCCTTATAATATGTGATTCGCTTGTTTGTTTTGGTTTTTGTATTAATTAGTGCCAACATTTTAATTTTCTATTGATCCGCAGCACAACTTGCCGCTTTTTTTGAGGGGAACTCCTACAAATCAAATTTCTCCAATCGATCCGGAACGGTAACGTTTTTGAATCCCTCGGCGCGAAGAGCTGCTGCGAAAGGCTGGCTTTGCGGTTCCTCGCCATGAACCAGAAAAACAGATGCCTGCTTGCCAACTTTTTTAGCGAAATTCATCAAGTCGTTCTTATCCGCATGTCCGCTAAACGAATTAAGCTTGACAACGTTGGCCTTAACTTCATATTCCTCGCCGAATATCTTTATCGGAGTGATCTTGTCTATTAATTTTCTTCCCAACGTATGTTCCGCCATAAATCCTACGATCAGGATCGTGTTGTTCGAATTCTCGATATTATTCGCGAGATGGTGCAAAATGCGTCCGGCTTCGCACATGCCGGAAGCGGAAATGATAATGCACGGTTCCTTGAGGTCGTTTAGTTTTTTTGATTCTTCGGCTTTTTTGATATAACGCAGTCCTTCAAAACTAAAAGGGTTATCATTTTTCGAAAGCAGGTACTGAGCCTCTGCATCATAGTATCGCGGATATTTTTTGAACACTTCGGTAACATTGACCGCCAGGGGGCTGTCAACAAATACGGGTATCGCAGGCACGAGGTTATTTTCATATAATTTGTTTAAGTGATAAACGATTTCCTGCGTTCGTTCCACGCTGAAAGCCGGAATGATGATCTTACCGTTCTTCTTGACGGTTTCTTTGATCACTCTGACCAGATCGCCTTGGATTTCTTTTGCCGGATCGTGAAGTTTATTTCCATAAGTACTTTCTGAGATCAAAAGATCCAAATACGTAATCTGATCGGGATCTTCGATGATCGGCAAATTGGACCTTCCTAGATCGCCGGTAAAACCCATGCGCCACGTTTTGCCGTTTTCAACGATCTCGAGCAGAAGCATTGCGGATCCAAACATGTGGCCTGCATTAAAAAAAGTTACTCTCACATTAGGTATGGGTTCAAACGTTTGCCCATAATCGACGCCTTTAAAATGTTTCAGTGAGGCTTCCGCGTCTTTGATCGTATATAGCGGTTCGCGGAGCATTTCACCTTTTCTGGCAAGGCGTTTGTTGATGAATTCCACGTCACGTTCCTGAATATAGGCCGAATCCTGCAGCATTACCGTGCAGAGATCAACGGTAGGCGTAGTGCAGTGAATGTTCCCGTTGAATCCTTTCTGAACAAGATTGGGAATATTTCCACTGTGATCAATGTGCGCATGGGAGAGGATCATGGCATCCACGTCTGCAGGATCGAACGGAAAATTTTTGTTTCGCTGAAAGGCCTCGTCGCGGCGTCCCTGGAATAGGCCGCAGTCAAGCAAAAGTTTTTTTCCTCCAATGGTGAGAAGATGCTGTGAACCGGTTACGCTTTTTGCAGCGCCGCAGAATTGAATATTCATGACATGTCCTATGGTTTTTGAAAACATTTAGCCGCAGAGTTTCGCAGAGCTCTGTGTAAAGTTGCGCACAGAATACTCAGCGTAACTTTGGCTAAACTTTGCGTCTTTTGCGGTTAAGTTTTTCTTTTCGTTTTTATTTGTTCATCATAAATAACCTGAATGACATCCGATTCGTACTTACGAATACCTTGCAGATCAAGCTTGGCCATCGTGACCATAGCTTCGGCAACAACGGAGGCTCGAATTGCCCGGTATTTTTTCCATCGGCCGATCAGTATGAATCCAAATATCCTGAACAAAAACATTGCGATTTTCTCACCCGGCCTGAATTCATTTCGTTCGCCCAAAAGAAGCGAAGGGCGGAATATGTGAACACCTTTAAATTTAAGCCCCGCCACGGCGTCTTCAACAGTACCTTTGACGCGATTGTAGAAAACTTTGGATTGGGCTGAAGCGCCAAGCGACGTCACAATCAGGAATTGTCCGACGCCATTGTGTGCTGCGATAATGGCGATGTTGTAAGGATAAGTAAAGTCAACCTTATAGAATGCCCCCTTCGAACCGGCTATTCTGATGGTGGTGCCTAAACAGCAAAACACGTCGGCCGCTTTTATTAAGTGGGCATGGTATTCCAAATTATCAAAATCTACGATTTGTTGCTGCAGTTTAGGATGTTGAAGTGGCAGCGGTTTTCTTACGAAAGCGATGACTTTGGAATAAAGTTCATCCCGCAAAAGTGCGTCTAAACAGGATTTCCCGATAAGTCCGCTGGCGCCGACAAGTAGAGCAGTTCGCATAGATACCGTGAATAGTTTGATCAAAAACCTGTTAAATTTTACACAATTTTTTCAGTAATTACAGCAAAAAAGTTGTCTTTTCAGAAAAGATTTATTACTATGAGTCATTCCCAAAAATATTAAGTTATTCACATCGTAAACAAAAGGAGTAATTTCATGCGAAATATTTTATTGTTCATGCTGGCAATTGTGCTGGTTCCGTCATTGGATGCGCAGATTGCGATTCCCCGTCAAAGCCCAAAGGCTACCGTTACACAAACGGTTGGTATCACGGAAGTGTCCATCGCTTATTCGCGCCCGGGAGTCAAAGGACGTGAGATTTGGGGTAAACTGGTTCCGTATAATGAAATATGGCGAACGGGAGCCAATGAGAATACAACGATCACGTTTAATGATACTATGAAGATCGAAGGAACGAAACTT
The DNA here is from genome assembly GCA_016787925.1 of bacterium. Classification (GTDB taxonomy): domain Bacteria; phylum CLD3; class CLD3; order SB21; family SB21; genus SB21. The sequence goes on from JAEUSK010000048.1 coordinate 6,105, forward strand.
GCGCCGGGTACATACGGATTACAAACCATTCCTAATGCGGACGAATGGACGGTGGTGTTGAGCAAAGACGCCAAACTCTGGGGCGCATTTAATTATAAACCTGAAAATGACGCTCTGCGTTTCAAAGTAAAGCCGCAGGCCGCTGAAATGGTAGAACGGTTGCGTTTTTCATTTGAAGATGTTACGGAAAACTCGGCCTTGGTGACTCTACAGTGGGAAAAACAGAAAGTTGCTTTTAAAATCGAAGTAGAGACTCAAACCTACACGATTGCAAAGGCGCGTACGGCGATTGCATGGCAACCGTCTATGCAAGCGGCTAATTATTGTTTAGAAAATAACGTGAATCTCGATGAGGCGATGAAATGGATCGATATTTCACTCGCCATATCTGAAAACTATTCCAATCTTCGCGTCAAGGCGCAATTGCTGGTTAAATTTAATAAAACGCCTGAAGCTATAAAGGCTATGGAAAAAGCTTTGTCCTATGCGAAGGCGATGCCGGAACCTCCGTTTAATCTGAAACAAACGGAAGAGATGCTGGCCGAATGGAAAAAGAAGAAATAATTCATAACCCAAATGGGTCAAAAGCATTCATACGCAAGTGTGTATGCTTTTTTTTTGCAACAATAATGAATGGCTTCGCGTAATTATACTCTTTCAAATAAATTCATATCTTATTGGCCATTTATATTTTCATTTCATAAAAAAAGGAGTCGTCATGCATCGTTTCACTAATCTCAAGCTATGGTTCACCATATGGTCGTGCGTGTGCTTTTTAATGCAGGATTTACAAGGGCAGGACAAAGATTCAAGGCCGAGCCCCCCTTTAAAAGCTACGGCCGTTTTGAACGGAAATGAAATATCCATCGCCTATTCCGGCCCGTCCGTGAAAGGCCGTGAAATATGGGGATCGCTGGTTCCCTATGATAAAGTTTGGCGTACGGGTGCCAATGAGAATACAACCATTTCTTTTTCAAAACCTGTAATGATCGAAGGAAAGAAATTACCGGCAGGAACGTACGGCTTACATTCCATTCCTTCAAAAAACGAATGGATCATCATATTCAGTAACGATTCCAAGGAGTGGGGCAGTTTCAAATACAAACAGGAACATGACGCGCTTCGTGTCACAGTTAAACCACAGGCTGCTGAATTTCAGGAACAATTGATTTTTGCTATTGATAAAGCCGGAAATGACAAAGCAAAAGTTGTCTTGGCCTGGGAAAAAGTGAAAATCGCATTTAATATTGAAAACGCTAACTAACCGTTATTCACATGTATAAGGAGAAAACATGAAAGTACTCACACACACAACATGTTTCGTAGCCATGCTCTTAGTTCTGTGCTTGTCAAGTTTGTCAACTCAGGAATTGCTGATACTTCCGGATGCAAGCCCTGCGGCTATGGTCATGCAGGAGGTTGGTATTTCCAAAGTGAAGATCAGTTATCATAGCCCGTCCGTTAACGGACGCGAGGTCTGGGGAAAATTGGTACCTTATGGCATGGATCCCAATAATCCGTTCGGGCATGGCAAACCGACGCCATGGCGTGCAGGCGCGAATGAAAACACCAGCATCACGTTGACGCACGATGCGATGGTGGAAGGCAAACCTCTGCGTGCCGGCACGTATGGATTATTCATGGTGACCGGACCGGATGAGTGGACGATCATATTCAGCAAGAATTCAACATCCTGGGGGCATTTCTTCTATGAGGAATCCGAAGATGCGTTGCGCGTGACTGTAAAACCGGCGGCAGTTAGTGAGTCGCAAGATCGGTTGAGTTACGGTTTCGACAATACTAATACCAAGCAAACCACGGCGTATTTGCGTTGGGAAAAACTGAAGGTTCCTTTCACTATAGCTTTTGACACACCGGCCATTGTAGTCGAGAACCTGAAGAACCAATTACGCAACAGAAATGCGTTTAGCGGAGCAATGTTGATTCGGGCAGCCAATTACTGCCTTCAGAACGATATAGCGCTGGATCAGGCTGCGTTATGGGCCGAACGCGCCTTTGCGTATGGCGGCGGTAATGGGGCGCGATTTGCAAAGGCCACAATACTCGAGAAACAAGGTAAAATAGCAGAGGCAGACGCTCTACGTAAGACGGCAGCGGAGAGTGCCAATGAAATTGAACTAAACGCGTACGGGTATGAAATGCTTGGGCAGAAAAAATTCGATAAAGCGATTGAAATTTTCAAATCGAATACGGTGAAGTTTCCTAAATCCTGGAATGTCTGGGACAGCCTTGCCGACGGTTATGATCAGAAAGGCGACAAAAAACTGGCAATTGAGAACTACAACAAGGCGCTGAAGCTGGTAACCGATGATGGAAATAAAGGGAGAATCGGGGAGATTCTGAAAAGATTAAATGAAAGCAAGTAAGGTCAAATTGCCTTGAATTTGTGAAGAGCCTGTGAGTTTATATTTCTCGCAGGCTTTTTTCTTTTATGACGGTCTGAAATACGAGCGACAACAACATGACCAAAAGACATCCGATAACATTATACCAGAGAAAGGAAATATCACTAAAAAGAAAACACAGGATCACGGTGATCTCTGCTGCGATGGCGGCAAAAAAAACCGAAGTTCCGCGAATGAATTTCATATAAAATCCGACTAAAAAAATTCCGAGAATAGTTCCATAAAACAACGAACCCAGGATATTCACCGCTTCGATCAGGGAGCCCAGCAGGCTTGCGAACTGGGCAAAGAAGATCGCGTAAATGCCCCAAAAAACTGTCGCAAGCTTTGTAATAAGAACCGTTTGTTTTTCATCGCCGGAAGTATGAATTTGTTTTTTGATCAGCCGCCGGTAAATATCTACCACCGTCGTCGACGCCAGCGCGTTCAGTTCGGAAGCCGTTGATGACATGGATGCCGCGAATATCGCGGCAATCACCAGGCCGACGAGCCCGACGGGTAAATACGTGATTACAAAATTAAGAAAAATATAATTGGCGTCGTTCGTATTGGCTGAGGGATCGTTTAATTGCATCAAAGCCGTGGCCTCGGATCGAATGGCGCGAAGCCCGTCGTTGCTTATTTTTAGCTCCTGCTGAATGGCGGCGATCTTACTTTCGTCCTTATCGTGAATGGCTGTGAGGAGGTTATTAAGATAAATTTCTTTGTCTTTAAAAACAGTTGCATGATGTTCTTCTAGTTTTTTGTACTCAGCTGCATACCGGCCGTTTTGAAGTTTTTGCGTTTCGACCGTGTTAAAAAAAACCGGAGGAGTGACGAACTGATAAAATACAAACAACATGACCCCTAGAAATAAAATGGAAAACTGCATTGGAACTTTTACCAGCCCATTGCATAATAATCCAAGGCGGCTTTGGGTGACGGATTGCCCGGTTAAATAGCGTCCGACCTGCGATTGATCCGTTCCAAAATAGGCGAGCTGCAAAAACAGGCCTCCGATAATTCCAGACCATATAGTATAACGGTCGTTCAGATTAAACGAAAAATCAATCGTATTTAACTTTTCCATTTTTCCCGCAACGTGCATCGCATCGATAAATGACAGTTGCGGTGGCAAGAGATAAATCATTGTGCCGAATGCGGCTATCATTCCGGCCGTAATGATGATCATTTGATGGGTCTGCGTCCAACTCACGGCGCGTGTGCCGCCGGAGGCTGTGTAAATAATGACCAAACCGCCCATAATAATATTGGTCCAATACAGGTTCCATCCAAGCAAAACCGATAATATAATCGACGGAGCGTAAATAGTTAATCCGGCGCCAAGGCCGCGCTGGATGGTAAATAAAAAAACAGCAAGCAGCCGGGTTTTTAGGTCAAATTGAGTTTCAAGATACTCATAGGCCGTGTAAATCTTCAAACGGTGGTAGATTGGAACCGCGGTCACGGAAAGAATCACCATCGCCAGCGGCAGCCCGAAATAAAATTGAACGAATCGCATTCCGTCGATATAGGATTGCCCCGGCGTCGACATGAAAGTGATGGCGCTGGCCTGCGTGGCCATGATTGACAAACAGATCGTGTACCATTTCATATCATTGCCGGATAATAAATATCCCCGCATGTCTTTGCTGCCTCGGCCTTTCCAGACGCCGTAGCTGACAATAAATACTAGCGATGATACTAAAACGATCCAGTCGAACGTGGTCATGCAGAAACCGATTGATTGGGATTAATTAAAAGCTGATGAGAAAAGATAGAATATGGTCATCAATAGTATCAGATTGAATATGACAAGCAGATACCATGATCGCCATGTTTTAAAAGGAGCCGGACTCGGTTCTGTCTCATGCATGGTTATCTGCTTTGGTTATTCAATATTATTTGGCTTTTCCCGATGAGATCATATTAACAAAAATTTTATACGCTCCGGGAACGCCTGCGGGCAGTTGCCGGAACCACGAGTAGCCGCTATATATAAAAACACCCTTTCCGTAACGGGTGAATAACATACCGCCGTTTTTTGCGGTTTCACCGGGATCGTTTGAAGAAAATACGGTTTCATATTTAGCGTCCCAAGGGTTGGCGAAATAAAGACCGCGTTCCTGCACCCATCCTGCAAAATCCTGATCTGTTATGATATTTGGATAACGCATAACGACGTGATCTTTTAAAAGTATACCGACCGGCGCATCCTCAAAAGTTACGCGGTCATTTGTAATTTTAAACGGATAAGGCCCGATATTATCAACAGCCAAACCGCGCGGGGTATTATACTGCACGATGAGCGTCCCGCCGTTCTCAACATAACTCATCAATTTTTCCTGGGCAAATTTTAATCTCGGCCGCGTATTGTACGCGCGGATACCTGCAACTATGGCGTCGTATGATTCGAACTGTCCGCGTTCGAGTTCCTCATCGCTGATCAGCTTGACGTTTATTCCCAGCTGGCTCAGATATTCGGGGATCTGATCGCCTGAGCCCATGATGTATCCGATCTGCCGCGCTTCGGTGCGAATATCAAGACGAATGAGTTTGGCCTTTGCCGGCGGAAACAAAGTTTGGATAGGAATATGATCATACTGAATGGATTGAATGCTTTGTGAGTACATTTTTCCATTGACCGCAGCCACTGCTGTAAAGAACCCGTCGGAGCTTGAAGCGGGCGGCTGAATGGAAAATTGTAATTTCGTTTCGTCGTATTTATTTTTTAGTCCAAACGGGATAGATTCAGGGGACGAGGTCCATCCTTTGGATAATTGTAGTCTCAGATTCCCGTTGACGTTCGCCGCACCGCTTTTTAATGTCAGCGTAATAGTTTTCGGGTTGTTGCTTGAAAATAGATAAACCTTTTCTTCAACGTTTACTGCAACGGCTGGCACTATAGTAAATGGCCGGTAACGTTCCCCTTTTACAGGATCGGTCCACCGGTACAGGACGGGTATGTTAAAACGTAGAAGTTCGGAGTCCGCTTTAACAATAAACTCAACATTCAAAGCCGAAGAATTTTCCGCTGAGCCGATTATTTTTTGGTCATCAACTGCAAACATACCCTTCGTTGGTTCTTTAGCAATCCAATAAGGCTGTGTATATTCCGTTTCTGAGGTAATGGTTACCTGGTTCGACGAACTAACGACTTTTCCTTTTTTTAAATCAACCGGTGCAAGTGTGTCGGGGGTCTGAAACGGAAAATTAATTTTTTGAAGGGCGAGCGGATACGTGGTACGATTGATGATCGCTGCTGTTATTTTTATTTGGTTCCCGGGCGCAGCTGCGTAATCATCGGCAATCGCTTCCATCCAGATTCCTGCGCATGACTTGATCACCTCACGCAATTCTTTTTGCTTTTGTTTGACCCAAATATTTTCGGGCAAGAGGCTCATCTGACGATGAGCTTTTATGAGTTGTGGAATTGAAGCGGAAGGATTTTCAGGATTGAATTTTCTATAAATGTCGCCAAGCATCGTTCCGATTTCTTCACCGCCGGGAATACGCGACCAGGTTATATCAATTCCGTCGAACAGATCGTTCGCCGCAGGCTCGCCTTTGGTCAGGTCAAAATAATTTAATGTTTCTGCGCGTTGTCCGCTCACGCCGAAGCCCTGGCTCTTGTGCATACTGCGGCTTTCCGCTGCCAATTCCGTATACGACTTTCCAAGCAGCGGATCATAATCGCCGATATCCAATCGTATCAATTTATTAAGATCTGCCTTTCGTTCCTGCAATGCCGGAAGCCATGCGTTCCAAAAAATCCTTTTGGCTTGCCAAGGTTCGACGTATTTCAGTTGCTCAGGAAATTGAGAAGCGTCGGCGGCTAATGAAAAAGCTTCCTCAGCAAGAATTGCAGATGCCGTGTGTTGACCGTGCCCGCCTTCGCCGGTGGAAGGAAACCTGGTAATTATGATGTCCGGCTTAAACGAACGGATAACCCAGACAACATCTGATAATACCTTCTGCCTGTCCCAGATCGTGAATGTTTCTTCCGGCGACTTCGTGTACCCAAAGTCGATCGCGCGGGTAAAAAATTGTTCCGCGCCGTCCATCCTCCGCGCCGCAAGTAATTCCTGCGTTCGGATAATGCCAAGCAGTTCGCTCTGTTCGGTTCCGATCAGATTTTGTCCGCCGTCTCCGCGAGTAAGGGCAAGATAGCCTGTTCGTAATAATCGATGATTGGCGCAATACGCAAGCACCGCCGTATTCTCGTCATCAGGATGCGCCGCGATATATAGTACACTGCCCAAAACCGTCATTTTTTTTAATGAAGACTGAAGTTGCGCGGCGTCAGGATTGGGCATTATTTGTCCTTGAAGGGGCGTGCTTATCAACTTGATAAGCAGGAAACCTCCAAACAATAAACGAATACATGTTTGCATAATGAATGGGTTTACATTTTAGAATAGTGAGTCATTACGTTCTTAACCATAATATGTTGCATGCGCGGTGAGAATTGACCCGTTTTGTTCAACTGTCCGGGATTAAACCCGGTGATGATCGCCGCGCCAATTTTGGATTGATTTCTTAATATCATCCTGGCTCAAATTCTCGGCTGCCGCGCGTTTTGAGAGTTCAATAAATTCTTCGTCTTTGGCAAATCGCAGCCCGATGACCTGCTGTAGCGTGAGGCGGGGATCCATTAATTTTCCGGTCAAGACAAAATGACGCAAATTCTCTTCGGCTCGAATCGCTCTGTCTTGCGCGCGAAGGGCAAACAAACGGGCGTAGAAATAGATGAATGCGAGGATGATGAACGTCAGCACCATCATTGCGGCGTCTAATCTTCCATGGCCTCGGCTGTAAGCGGTGCCAAAATGTACGATGGAGCCGATTCCCAAGGCGAGCAGTAAAACAAAAGCAACGAAATGAAAAAGAGGAACAATTCGCCTGTGATTGGCATAATTCTGCGTTTCCATGATATCTCCTGGTTTAGTTCACTATGCTGAAGTTAAGCATAGCGATTTGAAGCGAATTTAGATGCATAATCATAAATTGGTGGCCCTTTTCTTGTCAAGATAACTATCCACCGATAATGTGCCAGAACCGTATATGGTTATCAGGCAAACCAAAAACAAGACCAGTGCAGAAAATTCCAAAGATTGATCCTTTGAAAAAAGACCTTCTTTCAAATGCACCAAAAAAACGGCTCCGAAAAGGATCGGCAGTTGTATGGCCGCTCCGATGCGTGTGATCATGCCGATGGCCATGAGAAGTCCGCCGGCGATATGTCCCATGGCGACATAGTGAACGAGCAGGGTATTCCACGCGCTGTAATTGCCGGACTCCATTACCAGAGAAGCTACATAATCCGGCTGCCACAAAAAATAAATTCCTTTGACGAGTAAACCGATCCCCAAATATATTCGCATAAGGTCAAAACACCAATCACGGTGTTTTTCAATCCAATCGATCAGATCTTTCATTTTTTTCATAGATCCTCCTTTGCGGATAAGTTAAAAGACAGGAATAGATTTATTGGGACGCCGGTGCCCGGTTATGGTTTATAAATTTTACCATCCTTCATGACGAAACTTACATTTTCAAGAACGGAAATATTCTTCAACGGATCTTCTTTTACCGCGATAATATCCGCAAATGCGCCGGGTGAGATTTCCCCGATCTTTCCTCCGGCGTCGAGCATCTCGGCTGCCATGCTGGTTGCGGATTTGATCGCCTGCATGGGCGACATACCCCATTTGACCATGTAGGAAAACTCCTTCGCCTGATTTTCAGTCCATGGAAAACCGCCTACATCCGTTCCGAAAACGATTTTTACGCCCGATTTAAGGGCTTTGTTGAATACCGTTGGCAGAATTTCATTGAATTGTTTATTGATCGGACTGCCTGCCGCCGCGCGCCCTTCCGCAACCCAGACATTTACATAAATGGTAGGACACCAGTATATGTTTTTTTGTACCATGAGCCGCATACACTCGTCATCCATCGCAAAGCCGTGTTCGATGGAATTCGCGCCGGCATTGATTGCATAAAGGATGCCGTCCCGCGTCACCGCATGCGCGGCCAGTTTTTTTCTTGAATTCTTAGTTTCATCGCCAATAGCAGCGATCTCTTCGCTAGTAAAATTGGGAATACTGCGGAACGAACCGTCGGGTACGCGATAGTAACCGCGGTCGGCGTAAATTTTGATCCAGTCAATGCCGTAGGAAATTTGTTCGCGCACGGCGCGGCGCGCTTC
>JAEUSK010000053.1 GCA_016787925.1 bacterium
AGCGGACGTGTAAGCCGCTTGTTATCTGACGGCGTGCCCCTATTTTTCGAAATCCAAATTCATTGGCGAAGATGGCAACTGATTGGCCTGATTTTTCAAATCTGTAGTAGGAACACTCAGATCAACGACTTCAAATTTAATGTCATCAAACCAAATCTTTCCTGTGCCGTCTAACAGAAAACCAAAAGCAATGTTGCTTGCGTTCGCGGAAACGTCTAATACAATTTCACATTTTGTCCAATCCGTTGTTCCTTTAATAGAACGATTACCCATGTTATCAAACGCTAAGGATTGGGTCGGATTAGCCTTGTCATCCACTCTCATCCACATGGAAGACCAAGTTTTGACGTCTTCCGTTTTGATGAATCCGGTCATACGAACACGCTTACCAAAATACATATCCGCCTTAAACGTCTGCATCATTGTTCCAAAGCCCTGGATGGTAGGCTGATTAGAGCGGACAAATGCACAGCTTGATCCTGAATGAGCAACTTTTAGATCCTTACCCATATCGTAATCATTTGGTTTACTTCCCGCTGCATGCCAACCCTCTGGCATTGTAGATTGATCAGCGAGGAAGGCATAGCCCGCCACGGTGAGAACTAAAGTTGTAATGCCTGCGATTAGCAAAGATTTCGTCTTCATAATTCCTCCTTATTTTAGATGGTGCGCTTTTGGCACGCTGTCAGATAACGCGGCGCGGCTACCCGCGGTAGCTCGCACGCGAGGAAAATTAGTTAAGTTAGTACATTCTAAATCGTGAGCGAGCTATCGGCGAGCGAGTGCCACAAAAGCGTAGCATGTGGGGACTCCAAAAAGCACTCGCGAAGCGAACGGGTAAGCCGCATGTTAGCCGATGTGGCCTCCCTGCTCGAATCACTGAAATATCAAATAATCACTAAATCAAAGAACGCTGACTTTACCTGGCCTCGCTCCCAGAACCACAGCTCGACCGCCAATATAGTAACGAAGAACTCAGCGATGAGTGCGAGCGCGTCAACTTGAAAAGTCTCGTGTATTCATAAGCGCGAGCACTGATCGCAAGAGGAAAACAAAATCAGACTCAGAAAGTATCAAACAAAGCAAAGCGAGTAGCGAAGCGCTCGCTGCTCATGCGGTCGAGCTAAATGAAAGTCGTAAAGTCAAAGAACAAAACTGTCAAACTAAGATAAGGCCAGCCGTGTATTTTTCTGGCCATGTCGGCTAACGCTCGGCGGCTACACGCGGTAGCTCGCGCACAATTAATTAGTGTAAATCAAAAACGTAAACTGTCAAGAAATCTTCTAAGCTCTGACAGCCAAAACGAAAGTTTAATAAGAACTGATCTCGGCGCGAGGCAAAGAAGTATTCAAAACTAATTGATTCAAATCACGAAACTTGTCAAATCGAACTATCGCCTCGCGTCGAGTTACGAAATCAAAATCAAATCTTAACGGCTGTCAGAGCGACGCCTAATCAAATGGTGCGCGAGCTATCGGCGAATGACGCGCATACAAAAGTGTAGCCTGTGGGGTCTCCAAAAAGCGCGTCATGAGCGTACGTGGAAGCCGCATGTTATCTGACGTGGCCATTTTCTCGAAACACTGAAACATAAGAAACCACTGAATCAATGAACCAAAATATCTCTGGCCGGTCGTGATTCGTCGGGCAACATGAATAAAACGTCATCATAATCAAAGAACAAAACTTTCAAACAGCGACAAGGCCAAACGTGCGATGTTTCGGCCATGTCAGATAACGCTCGGCGGCTACACGCGGTAGCTCGCGCACACAAATAAATCGTTAATTAAAAACGTAAACTATCAAATTCTCTTCTAAGCTCTGACAGCCGAAACGAAAGCCTGAAAGAAATCATCTCGGCGCGAGGCAAAGAAGTATTCAAATCTAAAGAAATCAAAGAACAAAACTGTATTCAAATTCCGAAACTCTTCAAATCGAACCATCGCCTCGCGTCGGGTCACGAAATTACATTTAGAACTGAACGGCTGTCAGAGCGAAGCTTAATCAAACGGTGCGCGAGCTATCGGCGAAGCGACGCCCACAAACTCTCTATCGTCAGATCAAATGGCGTCGCGTAGCGAACGGGGAAGCCGCATGTTATCCGACGGTCGGCAACTTTACAATCTTAAATGCAATTAATGGAGATTCGGGGCGGTTTGCACAAATTTCACACGCGGAATCTCCACATTGTGTTTCAAGCCAAATATCGCAATAGACACAAAAGTGCGCGTCGTAATGATCTGAATAAATGGAAGAATTATTACATTTCGGACATAGCTCGGCAATGAAGCCGCCGATTTTGATCCCATTGACTACGACATGCGGGCTATCTACCAACTCTTTTATGTCAAATTCATTTTCCATGACTTGTGTTTACTCTATTTGCCGACTGTCGGATAACGACCGTCTATACGTAATTGCGTGTGTATAACGAAAAACGGTCGGTATGCGCAATTGTGTGTGTGTTAATTATGTATTGTGCTTTCGCCGGCCTTGAAAAAAATGCTGTTAAAACCCGTGTTTGCGATACAAAATCAGCGAAAAACATGTTTGAGTCCCGACTTGTCGGGACGAGTTTGTTTTTCGCAACCGGTAAAGCGAACGCGGGTTTAAGCATTTTTTTCATAGCCGGTGTTTTCTTTGCTACTTTCTTTTCAAAAAGAAAGCAGGGATAGAATCCTGTTCGATCATGTCAGGCTCCATAAGCTGCCAAAGGCTCGCTGACCTTAAAGAGTTTCTCAATCGGGCTTTCAATCTTGGATAAATTACGGTTACTTACATGCGTATAGATTTCTGTTGTTCTGGAACTTGCATGGCCGAGCAATTCCTGAATGTAACGGAGATCCACGCCGCTCTCCAATAGATGCGTCGCAAAACTGTGCCTCAGCGTATGCACCGTCGCATGCTTTCTGATCTTTGACAAATTCAACGCCTTCGCAAAAATGTTTTGCACGCTGCGAATGGAGTACCGGTCACCCTTAATCCCTTCAAACAGAAATTCCGCAGGACTATACTGTTTATAATATTCGCGCAGCATCACTAATACGGCCGGAGACAAAATGGTGTAACGATCCTTCTTGCCCTTCGCCCCGCGAATGTGCAGAAGCATTCGCTTGGAATCAACATCGCCGATTCTGAGATTGATCACTTCGCCGATTCGAAGCCCTGCTGAATAGATAAGATAAATAAGGCATTTATGTTTCAGATTGTCGATCATGGAAAAAATTTTCTTCACTTCATCCAAATTCAAAACCGTCGGTAACCGTTCTTCCCTCTGCGGGCGTTCCAGGCGATAGGTTTGGCGCGGCCTGCCCAGAACCGTTTCAAAATAAAATTTCGCGGCATTAACGGCCTGATTCTGGTATGACGGCGATATTTTCTTTGTCACGATCAAATAATTGAGGTAAGAATGAACATCCGCATCGGAAAGGCTTTCCGGCTTTCTCGACGGAAAATGTTCGAAAAAAAGCTTTAGGTGGCTTTTGTACGCTTTGATAGTGTGTCCGCTGTAGCGGCGCAATCTCAGAAGTTTGATAATTTCATCCATGACAGGATGATCCGTATTTTTAATTATGTTGGAAGGCTGTTAGCCCCGATAGCCCCGACAAAACTTAGATAAAGTTTTCATTATTGTCAATAAAGAAAATGAATGGTTCCATCGGCGTGCGTGACTAAGTGAATCGACGTGGTATTATTCTCAGAGGATTGAGAGTTTATTCCACCTTAGAAGAGGTTGCTGCAATATGACATAATGCATTCAAGTTGGTGATAGTAATTTCTCTATGGTATTCCCGGCCTTGATAAAAATGACGAAGAAACCCGAGTTCGCAGCGTAACTTCTGCAAAGAACGGCTTTCATTGACGTTCAACTTCGACGAATCGTGAAGACTGAGAATCGTTTTTCGCAACCTTGGTCTGCGAACAAGGGTTTAGGCGTTTTTATCACAGCCGGAATTTTCTTTGCAACTTTCTTTTTTAAAAAGAAAGTTGAGATAGATAGGTTTTAGGAAAACAGCATCGAAAGGAAATTGTAAAAAAAACTCCCGCAAAATATGATCTGCGGGAGTTGTCAAAATTAGTAAATGTCGGCCTATGCCTGCTGCGCCTTATTCGGTTTCAACTCCCGCTCCCGCATCCGATTTACGTTTATCAACTCTTTCAATGTGCCTGATAATCGAGGCTTCGAATTTTGCGATCTTCTCCTCGGCCATTTTGAGTCTATCTTCTTTTTGTTTTAAAGCATCGCCTTTCAACTGGCCGGATTTTTTACGCTTTTCAAAATTCTCTTTTGCTGCTGCCAGTTTACTCTGCAGTGCAGCCAAACGATTTTCCTGAACAGTAATTCTTTCTTCAGCCGCCATGACATTCTGATGGAGACGTTTTCTCGCTTCCATCGAACGCTTCATTCCAAATCCTTTCCCGGGCTTTCCGTCTTTATCTCGGCCGTAGCCTTTGCCTTTGGCGTCATCCGGCATGTTGCCTTTTTGTTCTGCCGCGCTCTCGTCTTTTGCTTCAACTTTTCCGGCGCCGCTCTGCACGGCTTTTTCTTCCTCAAGCGCTTTTTTTCGTTCCTCTTTTTTATCATTGCCCTTGCCGGCGTTTGGGTTTTGCGTAAACCCGCTGTGGCCAACTGCGAAGAACAACGACAACATCATGATCCAAATAAGATTTTTCATAAACTTTTCCTGGTTGGGTTAAAATTTAGTCTTTTAAAAGATCATCGACTTCTTTTTCTACCTTGTCGCCTTCAGACGTCAACTCGTCATTGGCTTTGCCAAGTTCCGTATTAAGGGAATCCACCTTCACGGCCTCTTTCTTATCCATTTCTTCGGCCTGCTTAGCTTTGGTATCGCAAGCGGCAAAAGAAACGAACAAGATCATGATGAAAGGAAAAAATAGTTTTTTCATACGATCTTTCCATTTTTAGTTTTGATATATAGGTTAATTAATGAAAAGTTAAAGAAAGCATTCATAATATGAAATAAAAAAAATTTCGTTGAAAAGGAGGTTAGGGGGATTTCTTCCTCTTTTTCAAAGGAGAGTTTGAGTCATTTTCTCATGGGTTGAATGGAATAAAAAACATATGACTATAAATGTTTTCAGGCCTTTGAAAAAACGGCGTATGAAAATCGAAGCGAAAGCCCGTTAAAAACAAAACATGTCCGAGTTCGCCGGAGGCTTGCCGCAGGCGAACGAGTTTGTTTTGTTTAGGGCTGGAGCGGAGATTTTAGGCGTTTTTTCAACAGCCCTGGCACTTTTCTTTTCTTCTTTCTTTTGTGCCAGCAAAAGAAAGAAGAATGGTTTTTTTGGGCATTGTTCATCTTACATATAGTTTATTGTAAACTCTGATTACTTTGAATTTGCTTTCCTTTTAAAAAAAAGTGAATCCAGATTTTATGCGGAAAAAATTTATCTTCATGGCCCTGTACCGACCAGCGTAGAGCGAAGATTAGGATGTTGTCCCAACTCAAATACTTCTTTGATAATCCTTGATGGGAATAGTCCAGACGCGTTCCCCGCAAAATCGCGCGCCCTCAGGACAATACGGGCGAATGTCCGCCAAAAGGCGAATGCCGCACGGAGGCAATAAATATTTTCCGATCTGCGGATTGATCTCAAGAATCTGTTCCGTCTCATCCACCGACGCGCGCCAGATCTCTTCCTGCGCAAGATAACATAATCGCATGGACATTTTGTGGTGCAGATTCAGCAGGTCGGACGATTCGGTAAAACGAACCGATACCGCGTTCGGAAGAAGATACATGATAAATTCTTCCGGCGCATCCAGCGTGCGGAGACGGCGCATGGCCTCCCACGTTTTGTTCATCACCTCATCGTAATATTTTTTTACTTGAGTGTCCTGTTCCACCAGAATCGGCGTGATATAATCCGGTTCGTCCGTCGCGTGCGCGATCAGCAGAGGCCTGGAACCGGGCGTCATGCGATGCCGCTGGTCCTGCGAATCCGCCGCGTGGCTCAGTTTTTTACGAAAGGTGTAATGGGGATGAAATAGCGTGCGGGATAATTTAGATAACGTCGTCAGGTTCAGCGATTCGCCAAATAGATTATTCTTCGCAGGATCGAGAACGAGCCGGATCGCTTCGCCGTCCGATATCATGTCCTTGGTTGCGCCCAGAACTTCCCGTACGCTTTGCGCGAGCGTCGCCTCGTTGCTGTTTTTATAATCGGCTAATTTGGAAATGCGCCCGTCCAGGCTCTGATCGAATTCATCCAGAAACGCTTGCTGTTTTTTCGCTTTGTAGTAATTCTGATGCTCCGTAAAAAAATGATATTCCGGTGTGTCCTCGAGCGGAAGTTCTTCCTGCAAAATGACGTTGTACATCGGATCCACTTTGATCAGTTCACGCACCATTTTTTCAATGACGATCTTCTGCTCAAGCGGCGTGTCAAATTGATTGGACAGCCTGTAATACCGAAGCAGGGTTATACCGCTGATGGTATGGTACATGTACGCGAACGCTGCAACGGGAATGACGTACCGCGCGATCTCCTGGCATTTTTTTTTGATTTCGCCGGCATATTTTTCCTTTACTTTCACGCGCGATGGAAACCGTTTGAAATACGCGTCTTCCGTGACCGGGCGCAGAAGTTCATTCATCCTGCGATACGCCGCCATTTGATCATCGATCGTTTCGCGGTAAATCTTCAGCGCTTCGCCTTTGAGCGGCGGAATCAAAAAACTGCCTTCTTTGATCTCGACGTAACGCTGGCTCACCTGTTCGGAATTATAATACGGATGGCTGTGAAGGAAACTCCAGATGAACTGGCGGGAAATATTGGCGAGCTCAAACTGAAAGTACGCGTGCGAAAAAACCGTGTGATGGCCGGCCTGGTACACGCTCTGCGCGAGCGGAAAATGTTTGTCCGTGATCTGCTCGTCCCGCACAATACCTTTGGAAGAGTAACAGGTGCGCGCCGTGGCGATCGCATTCTGAAAAGGGGTGCTGAACGATTTAGACAAAACGACGTGCGGCGCTTCGGAGAGAAAGGTGTTCAAATTATGGCAGCCTATCTATTTTGATCTGATTCAATTGAAGAAACACAAACAAGAAACAAGAAACAAGAAACAAGAAAGGTCTAATTACGTTTTGATAATTTGTTTTTTCGAGCCGTCTCTATGCTTTTTATAAAAATTGAAATCAATTCCTTACATTCACCAATGACTTTATCGATTTTCGAAATATCCTGAATGAGAGGTTTTCTCTTGATGATCTGCAGCGCTACCTGGGTCTCTTTCAACTCCTTAAGACAAATTTTCATTTTATGAATAAAATCATCGCGCGATTCCGCAACCTGCGCTTCTCCATAGTTGAACGCCGGAGATGTTCCCGAGCGAATCAATTGTCCGGCAATATGATTTCCGGTTCGCGTATTGGGTAATTTTTCTCCAAGGCCGATAATCAACAGTGAGAACTCGATCAACCGCTCTTCCAAATCATATTTTGTCTTGACTTCACTCATTTATAATTATTCATTTCTTGTTATGTGTTTTTCATTTCTTTTAAAGCCCTCGCAATGTGAAAACGATTGCATCACATTTATTACTCGTTTTCAGGTATTCGTCCACTTCGGTTTTCTTTTTTCATTAAAGGCTTTCAGCGCTTCGACGCGGTCACGCGTGGGGATAACGTCGTTGTAACATTCGTTCTCGATCTCCAATCCGTCTTTTAAGGATACGTCAAGGCCGAGGCGAACGGCTTTTTTGGCCAGGCGTATGGCGATCGGCGCGTTAGCATTAATTTCCTCAGCCAGTTTGATCGCTTCTTTGTGCAGGGTGTCCGCACCGGCCACCGCATTGCAAACGCCGTATTGCAAAGATTCCTGCGCAGTAAATATGCGCGCCGTCAGTATCCACAACAAAGCGTTGGAATAGCCGATGAGTCGGGGGAGTCTTTGTGTTCCGCCCGCGCCGGGAATGATGCCGAGCGCCGTTTCGCGTAAACTGATCTTCACGTCATCAGAAAAAATTCTAAAATCACATGCCAGCGCAAGTTCACACCCGCCCCCGTACGCGATGCCGTTAACCGCGGCGATCGTGGGAATTGTCAAATTGCCGATCTTGTGAATCGTTCCGCCAATCACCTGCTTGACAAATGTTTTCACGTCGGATTCGCTCATGTTCTGCCGCTCTTTAAGATCCGCGCCGGCGCAGAAATGTTCCAGTTCGGACCGGAATATCACCACGCGCGCAGAATGGTCGCCTTTAATATGATCGCACGCAGATGAAAGTTCGCCCAGCAAATCCCGATTGAGTGCATTAACTTTCGGGCGATTCAATCCGATCGTGATGATCCCGTTGTCGTTGGCGTAGGTGATGTGCTTAAATTCCAAAATAACTCCTTTGAATCAGTGAATAGTGAGTAGTGAGTAATGGAGAAATGATTTCTCGTGACGGATGGAACTTTATTTTCAAGATTTCAAATTCTATCCCCACTATTCATTATACACTACTCACTATACACGGTGCATCGCCTTGAATACGTCTTCGTGCTGAGCGAGAATGCGGATGCCTATTTTTTCGCTGATCTTCGCCATGTTTTCCTTGATCACGCCGAAAGGGCAGATCGCGTTTTTGATATCAACCAGCATAATGAGCGTAAAAAATTCCTGCATGATCTTCTGGCTCACGTCGAGTATATCGCAATTGCAATTGGTCAGTTCCTGCGAAATGCCGGAAATAACGCCCGGTTGATTCTTGCCGAATGCCGTGACGATGATGCGGCCTTCTGTTTTGTTGAGATATTTGAAAGTGCTGGGATGTTCGCTGACGTATTTGCCCTCGTCCGATCCGAAACGCCGAATCGTTTCGAGTACGACGGTTTTTATGACATCATCGCTTGCCTGCGGGCCCAGCTGTTTTTTGGTTTCCTCTACGATAGTTCGAATTTGTTCTTCGGTGATGGCCATGTATCGCTCCTCAACTATTTTGTATGATAATAAAAATCTAAAGCCAGAATTCAAAGAGTAAAAACAAACGCCGACGTAAAATGTTGAAAGGTACCGATCAACCTTTCTTAAGCTGGATGCGAATGGTCGTTCCCTGATTTATATTACTGTCCTTTACAAAAATCTTTCCGTTATGATAATCTTCGATGATCCGCTTTGCCAGGCTCAGCCCAAGTCCCCAGCCGCGTTTTTTGGTGCTGAATCCCGGGCGAAAAATATTGTAAAAGTTTTTCAGTTCGATCCCGCGGCCGTTATCGGAGATATCAAGACAGACGCTGCCGTTTTGCAGCGAGAGATGAATTGTGATTTTTCCCTCCTGTGTGTCTATGGCATCCACAGCGTTCTTGATGATATTTTCAATGACCCACGCAATAAGCTGCGCATTGATGAAAGGCGTGGCATTCGTCTCATACACCTCTTCTATGGTGATCGTTTTGCCCAGTTGCGGCATGCGTGTGCGGAAGTACTGCGCCAATTCCGATAACAGCGGAATCATATCGTGCTGTTTCAAATCGGATGCGGATCCGATCTGTGAAAAACGCGTGACGATGCGGTCGATCCGTTTAATGTCCACTTCCATCTCGCTGATGATGCGCAAAGTGGATTCACGGCCTTCCGCTTCTCCGCGAAGCAGTTCCGCCCATCCCATGAGCGAGGAAAGCGGTGTGCCGAGCTGATGCGCGGTTTCTTTGGCCATGCCAACCCAGATGCTGCGCTGTTCGCTCCGTTTGATATTGCTAAATCCGATATACCCGATCAGAATAAATGCGCCGACCACGCCGATGCCGATCACCGGCAGCCAGGCCAACTGACGGATCAGCTTGCTGTCCGTATCATAATGTATATAACCCAGCGTCGTGTTTTCATATAGGATCGGAACAGGCGCATTATCCCGATCCATTGCTTTGATCGCCTTTTTGAGTTTTTCTTCATTCTCTGCCGTAAGCGTATCGCCGGAGATACCCGGAATATTACGCCAGGAAAGAATGGTCGTGTCCGGCGCGGTATTGATTATCGGAAATTCAATACGCTTAATGATCTCATCAAAAATAAAACTGTATTCGCCCTCCGGATCGTCCTGCCCGATCCGCGCAATGATCTGCGTATAGATCTTTACGATGTGGCGGGAATCGTCGCGAAGGCGTTCTACGAGAAACTGAGTGTACGCCAGCGCGCCGAATATGATGACGAGCGCAAGGACGAAAAGCCCGCTTTTGAAATTAACGGTCAGATGATACGGATTGCGTACCGTTCTGATTTGCCGTGTCGGTTCTGCCATACATGTTTCAGTTGATATACAAAGCTGATCAGCGGATATCCATTAGTCAGAATATGTCACATCAGTGCGCCGGACCATTAGGGGCGCTGCTTTTGGCGAATCAATAACGCATTAGAGATCGGCCTTTCCTTTCCGTCCGAAGGCCTGTTGACCAGTTGGCCGCGAACGATCATCGTAGTGGAACCGCCGCCGTCAAGATTTAGAGCCCGGTCGCAGCCCAATCCGATCATCCAGTCCGCCAATTCGTTCAGCGTCATACCGGAACTGTAGTTTGTTTGATTGCCGTCGACGCAAACGATGAATAGTTTTTGAACCGAATCGGCGATACCCACGGCCGTGCGCGCCGAGCGTTTAATATAAAAATCAGACGTGGCCTCAGGATTATCAGTGATGAGATTTTTTCTGTTATTAACCAGAAAGGGAAATCCGCCTATAGCCGTGCGAATTTTGTCCTCGCGCAGATCGGCGCGAATTACAATTTCCAGAATCTGTCCCACGAACATCCGCCGCACCAGCCTGATCTTGTCTTCCCCGTGAACGGAAAGCACCACCGTCGAATCGGTCAGCGGATTATTTCCCGATACGCTGTCCACTGCCAGAACAATACCGCGAACCGTGTCGCCGACGCTTTTGCCTGAAAATTTGGCTTTAATGGTCACTTCCGCGCCGTACACGTTGGTGTTGGTTTGCGAGCCAAAAAAATTATTGTATAAAACGGATTCATTTGCCTGGCGCGGTTTATTAAACCCGTCAATGGCCAGATTCGTAAAGGAATTGATGATCAGTGTTCCTCTAAAAGACATCGGTTCTATAAAATATTGTTTTTTGCCGGTGACACCCAGCGTGTACCAAGCATCGGCTGCATTTTTGAGAATTTGTCCGTCGTGAACCTGCGCGCCGGACGGATAACCTTCCTTGGAGAAAAAATCGCCGTTAACTGCGCCAATCACATTTTCCTGCCCCGGCTCTTCGACGATCTGGGAAAGCAGGCTGGTAGTGCGTATGTTGTGGCCCGCCTTGAAGGCGTCGATTTCCAACAGCGGATTTTTCAGGTCGATTTCAAATATATGAATGACGTTGGGGACGGCACTCTTCTGTATCATCGTATACCGAAAACCCTCGGTCACAAAATTTGATTTTCGAACGTCTTCCGATGTACAGGAATTGACCAGCACCATCGCGGCCAGAAAAAAACGAATCACAGGCAATTTGATTCCTCATTTTGTGAAGGAAATATTCGCCATAAATTGCCTTATTTTCAAGGTCTTTTTCAGAAGCTCTTTGCGGTGTTTTCATGAATATCATTTGCAAAAAAAACCAATATTGGTTATGTTAAACCGCCAATATTAAAACGACTATATAACATTGAGTATCATTTAACTAAAGGAGAGACCATGAAACAATTTTTCTGCGCGCTTTTTGCCGTTGCGGTGTTACAGGCCAATGTACTCGCGGGTGACGGCGGTCAGGCAAGTTCCGGCGGTTACTTTGGCCCGGCGGCGGTGATGAAACAAGGCGCGTTTCTCATTGGCGCGGAGGGGCAGTATTATATGAAAGACGACAAAGCATTTGGCGTGCTCGGCCATGTACGTTACGGACTGGCGCCGCGATTTGAACTCAACGGCGATCTCGGATTTAACCGTGGCGAACCGTATTTCGGCGGCAGCGTGGAATATCAGGTGTTCTATGACGGCCCGGGCGCGGTAGGCCTTACGGTTCGCGGCGGCGGGTTCTCAAATTCGGATGCCGGCAGTGGATTGGATTTTTCCGGCATGATCGGGAACCGTTTCAGCACGTTCTCTCTGTACGGCGGCCTGAATATGAAAGTATTGCTTGATCCGTCCAACGCAGATAATGTCTATACGCTGGTCGGCGGAATTCATATACCTTTCAAAGCGAAAGTGGCCTTCGTCGGCGAAGTTGGCGCTAATATCAACGATCAGAATGCGTCCTATTTCAGCGGCGGCGTGTTGTTTTATTTTTAGTATGCATTGAAATTATTGTCATGATGCCCCGTTCTGTATATCCGGAGCGGGGCGTTTATTTTGATTCCGTGATAATTGTTGTAGCAAAGGATGGGAATGACCGCAAAGAACGTAAACGGTATTGAGGTTTTTTACCCCGTATTCTTTGCGCACTTTGCGGTTAATGGTTTTTGATTTTAAGTAAAGGAAGGCTGCTTGTTCAAAATTCTAAATAATCTCGTACATCAGCGCCCGTTCAATTCCAGCACGGAAGTGCGTATTACCTACGTCTGCACGCAGCGCTGCCTTCAATGCGTCATTCCTTTTAAAAATACGCATACGATGTCGCTGGAGGAATTCAAAAGCGTGATGGCCAATCTGCGCAGCTATGGGGCGTATGTCGGGTTTATTTCCGGCGGTGAAACGACCGTCGTGGAGGAGCTGCCGGAAATGATGATGGAGGCCAAACGCACATTTCAATACGCCGCAACGCTTGTCACAGGGCTTTATAATAAGCCCGAAATGATCGAACCGGCCGCGCGCGTTTGCCTGGATAACGGTATGCACATTCAAACGTCGTTTGACGGATTCGGCGCGATCGGCGACGAATTACGCGGATGTAAAGATTACGACACGACCGTGACGGACCGGATGAAAATGATTTCCGATATGCGAAGGTCGATACAAAAAAAATCAAAGAAGAAATCGTTATTGTACGCCAATACGGTGATCAGCGATAAAAATATAGAACAGATCCCGGATATTATCGCCCACGTGAAAAAATTAGGCTGGAAATCCACGATCGGGTTATACCATACTTTAACATTTTCTACGCGGTATGACGACAGCATGGTCGTGCGCCCGGGCGAACGATTGAATAAACTCCTGCAGTTTTTGAAAGGCAATCCTGATATTATGAATCTCGAATCGTTTGTCGAAGGCATCGCGCCGTATGTCGATAATCCGAATCTCAACTGGTGTCCGTTCGTGGAATCGAAATATCTTTCCACGCGCACGACCATCATGGAAAACGGCGACGTGCATTTATGCAAAGGCAACCCGATCGGCAATGTGTTCCATCAAAGCCTGAAGGATATTTTTTCCGGTTACGAATACCAAAAACGCCTCGATGAATACAGCCGTTGCGAAGGGTGCTGGACAACGTGTTATACTCAGCGTTATCTCCTCGTCAGGCCGAAGTCGGTTTCCCAGGCCGTCGGCAATATTCAGAAATTGCGGAATACGCGGCGGATCGAATTGTAATTGCATAAAATATTTTTAACCGCGAAGCCCGCAAGGAGCGCTAAGGTGGAATTCAGCTAGATGTTTATTTTACGTGCATATCGGGTTTACTTACATACGTCATGGTGAGCGGAGTCGAACCATGACAAAGTTTAGTAGAATCAGCCTTCGACTCAGCTCAGGCTGAAGGTTTTTTTTCATTTGTGAGTAAACCCGATATGCAAGTTACTTTGCGTTCTCTGCGGTTAACGTGCTTGCCGCAGAGACTGCATTGATTAAGAAAATAATTTCAAGTATATTTTATCAGGATACTATTTGAAAAAGATTGATATGAATAAACGCTTAACGGTTGCCGTGACAGGAGCGAGCGGAGCGCTGTATGCGGTAAGGCTCTTGCGGTACCTGATGATGAATTCATTCGAGGTGGACTTTATCGTTTCGGATGCCGGCAAGATCACATTTAAAGTTGAAATGGACGTAGATCTGGATCAACAAACGATAACTGATTTTTTGAAATCGCGATTCGGCGCATCGGTTATGAAAGGCCGAATCAAAGAATATTCCAATAATTCCATCGCTGCGCCGATGGCGAGCGGTTCCGTCCGAAGGCTCGGAATGGTAATCGTTCCGTGTTCTATGAAAACACTTTCTGCCGTGGCGCACGGAGCGGCGGCCAATTTGATCGAACGTTCCGCCGACGTTGCGCTCAAAGAACGGTTTCCGCTGATCGTCGTACCGCGCGAGACACCGATGAACAGCATTCAAATCGAAAATATGCTCAAGCTCTCGCACGCAGGAGCTATGATCGTTCCGGCCATGCCGGCGTTTTATCAGAAACCGCAATCGCTGGACGACCTGGCGGATTTTGTTGCGGGTCGAGTGCTAAACTTGCTCGGTATCGAAGATCACCGGCTGTTTAATGATTGGGGTCATTAATACATTGATAATAGATAACGGCGCAGTGAGTTTGTCCGCCATTGTGAAAATTATTTAGTTTAAGAAATTTATATTCTGAACTGTCATTTCTATGTTAAGAAAAAAACGCGAATCGGCGACGGACAATTTTCAGAATAACGAATCTTTTGAGCCGCATGAATCACCCGGTCAAAATGAAAAAATAACCGAAGAGCCGTTGCCCGAAAATTCTGTGAACTCAACATCCAAATATCCTGTGAAGCCGCAACGGCCGAATTCCGCCAAGAAACTCGGCAAGCCCGCCAGTCCGTGGCGGCGTGCTGTGCGGCTTTTTGCAATAGCGCTGGTTATCGGCATTTTTATTATCGGTTTTTTTGCAATATACTTCAGCCGCGATCTGCCCTCTATTGCGCAGTTGGAAGTGTACAAGCCGAAACTATCGACTAAAGTATACTCTGCTGACGGAAAGGTCATCAAGGAATTTTTCAAAGAACGCCGCACGCGTGTGCCGTTTAATAAAATCCCTAAGAACGTAGTGAATGCGCTTCTGGCAACTGAGGATCATCGATTTTATAATCACTGGGGCGTAGACATGATCCGCTTCGTCAAAGCGGCCATGGTGAATACCGCCAGCCTGAGTTCGAAAGAAGGATTTAGTTCTCTGACGCAGCAGCTGGCGCGGAATCTGTACTTCGATTTTGAAAAGACTTTATCGCGCAAGATCAAAGAAATTCTGACCGCCATTCAGATCGAAAAGACTTATTCGAAAAACGAGATCATTGAAATGTATCTGACGCACATGTACTTCGGCAATGATGCGTACGGCATTCAGGCGGCGGCAAAGAACTTTTTCGGCAAGGACGCGGCGGATCTCACGCTGGAAGAAAGCGCCTACCTGATCGGCCATCTGCAGGCGCCGTCGTATTATGTAAAAAACCCCGACGCCGCTGACCGGCGAAAAATCATCGTGCTGAAACGCATGCTCGACTGCGGTTTTATATCCAGAGCGGAGTACGACGAGACCAAAACCAAACCGGTTGTATTAACGACCACACGCGAAGAGGAAATCGTCGGCGTTGCCCCGTATTTTTCGGAACATGTGCGCCAGGAACTGGAAGCTATGCAGGACAGCCTGAAATTCAATATTTATGAGGGCGGGCTCAGCGTGTTTACGACGCTCGACACGCGCGCACAAAGCGCTGCGGAGAATGCATACCAGGAAAGCGTGAAGGAAAAATTTATCGGTTTGGACAAATTCGGGGCCGGCGTTGTCAAGGCGAATGCAAAACCGTACCTGACACGTTATCTTCAAAGAGAAGGCGTGGATTCGGAGACCATTCACAAGCTACTGCAGAATCCGCGCAGCGTGGATTCGTTATGTAAATTTTACGGTACAGTGCAGGCCAGCCTCGTCGCGCTCGACCCGACCAACGGACGCATTCTCGCGATGATCGGCGGCCGCGATTTTAACAAATATAAACTGAATCATGTGACGCAGATCGCGCGCCAGCCCGGATCTACGTTCAAACCGTTTTTGTACACCGTCGCGATCGACAACGGGTATTCTCCGGCGTTTAAATTACTCAACCAGGATGTGGTGCTGATCATGGAGGACGGGAAACGCTGGACGCCGCAGAACTATGACGGCAAACGGGGCGGCCCGACGACTTTGCGGGATGCCATCGCCCGATCCCTTAATCTCGTTGCGATACGGCTGATGCAGGAGATCGTACCGGCGCAACAAGTAGTTGCCTATGCACAGAAAATGGGCATTGAAACGCCGCTGATGCCGGTAGATGCGCTGGCGCTGGGCGTTTCAGATGTCATTCCGCTTCAGATTGTTTCCGCGTACGGCGTGTTTGCTAATAAAGGCATTCGAGTCGAACCCGTTTCCATTCTGCGAATCGAAGACCGGGACGGAAATGTTATTTTTCAGCACGTGCCGAAATACAAAGAAGTGCTGAGCGCGGAGACGGCTTTCATCATGGCGGATATGATGAAGTCGAGTATTGAATGGGGAACGGGTAAATATGCGCGCGCGTACGGATTTGACAGGCCTGCCGGCGTGAAAACGGGAACGACCCAGAAGTGGTCCGACGGATGGTATATCGGATTCACGCCGCAGATGGTGACGGGCGTATGGGTCGGGTTCGATACGTATGAATTTAATCTCGGAAGTAAAAACCCCGGCGAAGTAACGGCGGCGCCGATCTGGGGCCGATTTATGGCTCATGCGCTGAAAGATATGGATTTGCCGGTGGAGGATTTTGAAATGCCGCCGGGCGTCGTGCGGCTGGAGATATGTAAGGAATCGGGACAACTGGCCAATACCTCCTGCCCGGAAAAGATCAAAGAAGTTTTTAATGCTAAATTTCAGCCGACGGATCATTGCCCGATTCACACCGGCGCCAAATCCGGAAAAAAGAAAAAAGGCGTGGGATTCTGAAAGCATGAAAACATGTCTCCCGCAAAGAACGCAAAGTTTAAAACAAAATTGATCGAAAACTTCTCTGAGTTACGCTGCATTGGACTTTGCGGATAGAGAACAAGGAATAAAGTACAAAGACCATTTATTTCAGGAGAGAATGTTGCTTAACGTAAATTCACACCACTTTGCCACAAAGTCAGAATGCTACAAACATCTTAATACGCAATTGATGTATCTGATCGAGGAAGAACGTGATCTCATCGCCAATGCTTCCAATGCCGCGGCGTTGCTCTTTCACACGCTGCCGGACGTCAATTGGGCGGGATTTTATTTTAACCGGCACGACGAACTTGTGTTAGGTCCGTTTCAGGGTAAACCGGCCTGCGTGCGCATCGCCATGGGCAAGGGCGTTTGCGGAACCTGCGCGCAAAAAAAAGAAACCGTGATTGTTAAGAATGTTCATGAATTTCCCGGCCACATCGCCTGCGACAGCGCATCACATTCCGAGATTGTTATTCCCATCGTCAAGTTTAACAAGCTGATCGGCCTGCTCGATGTGGACAGCCCGCTGGAAAACCGATTTGATCATGAAGATAAAGCCGGGCTCGAAACGTTTATCGGAATTTTCTGCCAGCGAACGAATCTTTTGTTGTAAAAAAAAAAAGCCCCGACAAGTATCGGGGCTTTCTCATGGGGTAGGTAGTTACTCAATTACCCGTCACGTAGGGATATTTCTTAATCTCAGTGGAGACCCATTTCGTTCCCGGCATCGTATCGTAGTTCATCCCGTTGACGCCCCATAATAAAGATTTTCCATCATAACCCAACGCTCTCAAATACGCGGTTATAAATCCGCTCGTTTGACCGCTGTAGCAATATACGACAACCGGTTTATCCAAAGGCAGTGTTCGTAAATACGTACTGTCTTTCAGATCAACTTTCGGTTCATATTGCATGGAGCCGTCGATGTGTCCCATATTGTAATGGGCGATCGGCCAATAATTTACGATGTAATAACCTGCCAGATTGGTATAAACGGTAGCGTTTGTTATAGATGCCGGCGTCCATCCTTCGGTCAGTAAGGTCTGAACACGCGCTTCTAGAATATCTTCCGCATTGGAATAACCGGTAGTAAGAACCGGCAGATCATTCACCGTGCCTTTGGCCGTAGCGGTTGTTACAAAAGACGTTGCGCGTGAATTGCTCGTATTGGCCAGCCACTTGCCTGCGGCGAATACGGAGTCCCATGAACACATGCCCCATTTCAGCGAATACACATTATCGTATTTCAGCAACCGCATAAGACCGGCCGCGTAGGCTGCCGACTGGCCGGAATAACAAGCAATGACGATTCTGGCATAAGTGGAAGGCGCCGGACTCATGTTTTTGAAATGGGTAAGCAAATCCGGCATGAGGACATTATGTGCGCCTTCGATGTGACCGAGATTTCTAAATGTCGCCGTATCGCGAACGTCGATGATATACTGCGTCGCCGGTGCGGCCAGTTGGGTTGTACGAACGTCCGATGCCGAAACAATTGCCGGACAATACGCGCTGTTGATGAAATTGCCGCCGTCTGCTTCAAGATATTTTAACAAAACTTCGGATTCGTTAACCGATGCTTTGTCTTTATCATCGCTGCAACCGTTAAAGGCTATAAGCCACGGCAGCGCGAAGAGCAAACAAACAAGTTTCATTCTTTTCATTTTACTTCTCCTTTAGATTAGTGGGTACGTTCCTGGATAAACCCCAGCCCGAAGGCAGATGCCCATCCACTATGATGTTTTGGTTAGCGGAAATTTCCCATGATTCGATGAGGTCTGAATTGAACAGATATAATTCTTTATTGCGGAACACGCCATTGTCGTTGATGATATGGCAATTATCATAACACGATTTACCGTCGGCAACCTGTGTGCGAGTGGTCCAACGTTTTAGGTTATGCGGCGTGGTGTATTTGAACGTCGTGCGCACATTGAAATCGGATAACGTAGCCGTTCCGTACAACGACCAGCTGTCAGGAGCCATCAGCGAGCGGCGAACGGTGGCAAGCGGGTAGGGTTTTGTTCCCGGAATCGGATTACGGGCGATCTTGAATCCCTGATACGCCGCGATGCGGGCGCCTTCGCCGCCGATATGGCAGCTCCCGCAATTATTATAATCCTGCGAATGGCAGGTTTGACAATTAAACGAGTTTATATGCATCGCGTGGTAAGTATTGGACGACTGAATATTGGTATGGCAATCGACGCACTCCGGCTTCAAAGCCATTTTGTAGCGCTGGTCATAAACCACGCCGTCGCCGTGAATCTCGTTTTTTGAATGGCAACTCATGCAGGTAAAACCTTCTGCCGTCAGATGCACGTCAGGAATGGTTCCGCTGGCGATGCCGTAATATGCATGCCCGATCCTGCTGGTGTGGCAGGCCGTGCAATTATCCTGCATGCTCGGTTTATTTGCAAATTGATGCCCTTTGTAGAGTCCGCCGCCGCCGGCTTTCGGGCGATTGACATGGCAGTCGCCGCAGGTCGCGTGGCATTTCGCGCAGTTTTTTTCGTATCCCGCTTTCATCTGTGCGGAGATTTGATCATATACGGTCACGCCGGAACGGAGCGTCACCATGCTTTTTTGTCCCCATCCGTTGGCATGTAAACTGTTGGACGTGCGGCTGACAATATCGGCATGACAGGTTCCGCATTTTTCTCTCGCAGCCATCGACGGATGACGAATAAAATCGCCGGAGTGAGCCAGGGTTTTGTCGCCGGTCTCATCGATGCCGTTGTGGCAGAAGGTGCAACCAAGGCCTCCGTGCGTCGAGTTTTTAAATGCCGTAAACCCGGTACCGCCCATATACACACGGTCGTAGGGTTCGATATGCGGCGCATCGCCACCACAGCCGCCACCGTCAATGGCCGTGTCGGGAGATGCAATTTCCTTTAGCTTATCATAATTGGTATGACACCCGACGCAGGAATTAGCCGATCCGGCTATATGGGAATCCTTTTCATGATCTGAACAGCCGGTACATAGTGTGAAAATATTCACAAAAAGGATTATAAAAAATAGATTGATCAGTTTCATGTAGCTTCTCCCGAATGTTTGAGTTTCTTTATCGTTTTCAATGGCTTTCGTCCATCCATTTGTTAAGCGCGGTCAATAGCGATGACATTCCGCGAATTAAATTTTTATGTTGAGCTTGTTCGATATTGTTCAAAATTTCCTGATGAATGCGTGTGTAGTCGATATTCAGGTTTTCTACAATCTGGACGCCTTTTCTGGATAACGAAACCATCATGTTCCTGCGATCCTCCTCGTCAATTTTACGCGTCATGTATCCTTTACTGACAAGGCCGTCCAGAACGCGGGATAACCGGCTTGGGCTGAGATTCATGCGTTCAGCAATTTTCTTATTGCTGGACTTTTCGGTAAGTCCGAATAAACGTAAACAACGGAACTCTGCCGGAGAAAGTCCGTGTTTTTTCGCCAGACGCGCTTCCTTTTCGTGGCATCCCTCAAGTAAGTTAAAAGTGAGTTCGGCTAACTGAACCGCGTCGTCATGAAGTTCTTGTTTTTTCATCATAAACCTCAAATGGTTGCCTGTATGAACAGTTGTTAATACAAATAGTTGCTACCATAATTAGTTGCTAATAGCAAATATAAAGTACCGGAGCGCATTTGTCAATAGGGGAGATGCAAAAAACGCAAAAACATGATAAAAATCATGTTTGGAGATGTTTCAAGGCTTCGCGTTTTGCCGGTGACTATAGTTGACGTTAGTGTGTATGTATAAAATTTACAACCCACTTCGGATCAAGCAAAAAAAAGGCGCCTTTAAGGGGCGCCTTGCATATGGACTTGATTCAAATTATTGTATCGCAGGAAGTCTGTTTAGGTTTTTATGAATTCTCGCTTCACCCCCGCCGCCAAGAGGAACGTCCGGGACGACGTTATCCGATGGACGATTGCTGGTTTCACCCCAGGCGGCAAACAACAGTGCATTCTCCCAAAGCCTGAAAAACTCAATGCGCGGAATATAACCATAATCAAATTCTGTCGGGAAAGCGTTAATAGCTAAGATTCGCCCATTAGGTTTATTGTAAGCGGCAAACCAGTTACCGTTATTATAACTGGCGATAAGCGTGGCTCCGGGGCGGACGGAATACCCTGTCGGATGATATTTTGTGATCAGAGTGTCCACACCATTCCGGAGTGGATGATCTGCGTCAAAGAACAACGTATCATAACTGGAACTATTTGAAATCAGATTACCTATCACCGGATCAATTGATTCCATACGTCCCCAATAGCCGTTGCCTCTGTAATAGTAGTAAAATGTTGCAAGAACTACATTTCCTCCGTTCATGACGTAATCGTGGAGCGCATTGGCTGCGTTGCTGTCGTTGTCTGATGAACCATTGGCGAACAATAAAACCACGTCAAAATCATTCAATTGACCCTGGGTTGGAGTTGAGTCTGCGACATCCCATGGCGTAAATTCCATCCCCTGCATATTGAGCGGAAAAACTTCAACAGCGCGTTCGAATTCATAATCAGGGCTCATGACAAGTACTTTGGTTACATCCGGAACGCTGCTATTGCCGGGACTGCATCCGTTTACTGAATAAACAACCGCGATGATGATCACCATGACTGTTGTACTAAACACACTTTTCCTCATACTCACTTCTCTCCTTTGTAAGATGTCAAAAACAATGAATTAGTTGGATGCACTCACATTAGTCCTTATCTGTGAATAAGTCAACAGGTGATTTGCAAAGCAGTAGATTATGATGTCTTACGTTTGTTCTGATGTTTCAGGGCTTCACGTTTTGCCAGGTTGGATAGACGGCCGGAATGTTTTCTTACAAATTGTATGACCCACTTCGGATCCGTATAGGCATATTGCCTCAGAATCCATCCGATAGCTTTTTGAATAAAAAACTCCCGTTCATCCGTCATGGACAGAATAGTTTCTTCGAGCAGACGCCTGTTCGTCTTGTTCTTATGACGCAGGTGCGCCAGCAAGGCCGTACGGCGAAGCCATTTATTTTTTGAACGAGTCCATTTTTTCAGATTGGATTCATGTTTTCGATTTTGCAATACAAGATCCCCAACCAAATGCGACGCAACCGGATCTACCGTATCCCAATTGTCGGCAGATGTGAGCATCCATTCATACAGCCGCATGGCCGGATCGCTTCGAAAAGCTTTGTAATAGATGGCTATGTCCACCGCGAGATAAAGTTCCTCTCGGAATTTTCCGCGCCATAGTTCTTGGATAACTGTTTCATATTCATCATACGATGTAAGTGTAAATTTTTTTCGCGCGGATTGGAAAATCTTTTTGCGCGCCGGCATTTGAATGCCGTAAAAAGGCTGGACATTTTTCATATAGGCCTGCATCGGCCCGGATTTTTTGGGATCTGCGGCCCTGCGTAATTCGCGCCGCAGATACACGGCCATCGGATGCATATTATTTTTTACTTTTTCTGGGTGTTTCCACAAACGATTTCATTTTATCACCAAAAAGGAATTTCCACCCCTCCTGCGTTGCGCTTTGGGTCTGATCGGTGACAGATCCAATGATGGAGTCTGAGATTTTCAGAGTGGTGAGGTTTTTACCTGCACTTTCCAGGCTTAATCGAAACAAAGTGAGAGCCGGGCCTGCAAATGGAGGCGCCAGATAACCCGCAATATTGATGAAATGCAGAGGTTCAATAGCGATCACCGTTCCCCAGATCACGCCGCCCTTGGTTCCGGCAGATTCAAACATGCGTCCGCCCAGTTTTGCTTCGAGCACGAATTTTTTTGATTGCGGCATGGCAAAAAATTCTTTCGGCCACCAGCGGTGAATATCCTTAGTCAGCGCATCCCAAACCTTTTTCTGCGGCGCGTTAAAGATCACTTTAAGTTCGCTCTGAACAACCCCCGCGTCTTTCTTGTCGTTGACTGAATTTGCCATGATGGTGTTTCTCCGACTGTTAAATATATAACCAGCGAATTTCGCAGATTGACGCAGAATAGTCAGCGTAATCTGCGGGATGGGTTCGGAATTCCGAAACAAAAAAACAAAGCTCCGAAAACGAATGTTCCCGGAGCTCTCAAAACTTTTCTAACGAATAACTATTCTTTTATGATCAATCCGGTTAATAGCCCCGCAACGCCCATTTCTACTATGGTTCCGAGAAACCAACTTAATGCGATATTATAAGGAAGCGGCTGCACGGCATACGTGCCGTATCCCATACCGATGCCGTAACTGACCCCGAGAATAATTCCGTACTGAAGTCCGATCATCATACTTTTTGGTGATACGAACTTGGCATAGACCCAAACAAAAATAAATGCCGATACCGCGCCGACAAAATACATCAACCCCATTTTCATTTCTTCCATCGGCCGCCACATCGAGGCCGACGCCTCATAGGCCTTCGCCAATAACATTCCATGAATAACAAAATCAAGAATTTGCCATGCGACAAACACCGCTACAAAGCCGAGTAATAGTTTCTTGGTCATGGTACACCTCCTGTAAATGGGTTAAAGGTTCAGTGAATTATACGGGAAACATTACATTGATTTTTCTATCGCGCTTTGAGTAATTCTCAAATGAGAATAATTTTGCACGGCCAAACCGTTTTTTATCACGATGATCTGCGGCGAGGCGTGTGGAACTTGAAAGAACTCCGCAAAACGATTGGAAATGCCCCGATGCTCGATCACTCTTACGATATAAACCGGAATATGCGGATAAGATGCTGCAAATAACCGAACTTCACGGTACGCATCTGCGGATAGAGAACATGACGTACTGTGTTTAAAAAGGATAGCGCTTTGGGACTTTATGACAGTTTGAAACTGTTCTTCGCCGGAAATATCCGTTATCATAATATGAAGTGCCGAACGTTAGATATAAAATTTGTTCCAGGTATAAGAAATGTATGATACGGAACTGTGGTAAAGATAAGTAGTGAAGGGCTAATAGTCAATTTCAAATTAAACGAATAAAAACGGCGCCTGAAAAAATAGCCGCTGCAGTAATTAAACGGAACCCGGTGTTTCCCAATAGCGAGTAACCGGAGTTTACCTTCGCGGGCGATTCACTTGAAAATATTTTGCTGCAAGCACGCTTCCGTTAACGATAATCGATAATGTGTGTCTGCCTTCAAAATGTTTTCTAACCGTAAGATGGCGAAAAGAATGGGATTTGACGATCGGGTATATTTTGTTCTTTTCGTATGTGTTTTCCGCGATCTTAAATATTTTTTTCGAATAATTTCCGCGCGACGTGACAAAATCTATGGAGTATTCCATGCGCAGTTTTTGAGTAGCGGGAGTGCGGATTGAAAAAGAAAAGCTCAGTTTACCGCCGATCTTCACCGCAGATGGCGATAACCTTAGTTTTGACACCTGAACGCCTTTAGTCTTTTTAAATCCGAAATGTTCCAGAGCCTCAGTATGGCCGCGCTTGAGCAGCGTTCTGCAGCCGTGTTTGATCACCCAATCGGTCTCTTTGCTTTGCCCTGTCCATTGCTGAGCAATACTCAGCACGATTTTCGGATGATCTTTGGCAATATCGTTCAGATTATTGGCCACGCTGCGGCGAACAAATTCCGACGGATCGCTTTTTAGCGCTTCCAGTATCGGAAGAATCGGCAACGGGTTTTTCTTAAACTCAGGCAAGCCCATGGCCCACGGCAGACGGGGACGGCACCCTTCACTCGCGAGGCGGCGTACATGCTCGTGCGGATGATGCGCCCAGATCAGCATTTGTTTCATCATCAAATCGGGATACTTTATGATGAAGGGGCGAACGGCAAATTCCGAACTGCAGCCGATCGTAAAAAATTCCAAAGCAGGAATGGACAATGCGTAGTGATCCACTCCGTAAAGTTCAACAAAATCCGCAAAACACATATTTGCAAAACCGATATACTTGAGCCCCGTCATCCGGGGATACGTTTTCATCAGAATGGCCAAGGCGGAGGAATAATCTTCCGGAAGGGTTCTTTGCAGGCATTCGCTAATGTGCCGCATGCGCTGTTTGAGTTCGCGTCCCGCCCAGTCTTTATCGAAAACGATTTGATGAAACTGTTTAATTGGGAAAGCAGAATACGATTTGGAAATTTCTGCCGATAAGAGACGGATATATTCCTTGCTGTATAAATGTTTTAAAGCTTCAGCCATGATAGGATGCCTTTGGTTATTCGTAACTACTCGGCTTAATAATTTCTTTCCCGCAGATTGCGCTAATTTACGCAGATAAAGATTTCTGCATGAATCTGCGAAATTCGCGGGAATTGAATTCGCAGTTTTGTTTACCTATCTGCGCAGTTACGTTTATTCTTCGATATTGAAATACGGATTTTGGATGATCACGGTTCTCAGGCCAAGAAACAATGGTTTTGCAGAAGTATCTTTTGTCATATAAGATTCCTTTTATTTAATATCAAGAAATTGATCCAGCCGTTTTTTCTGACGCAAATGATGGCGAAAATGCATCTCGATCATGGCAAACCACTCATGCGCATTCAAATAACCGAATGCAGGATGTTCCGTTTTCATAGAGTCAGAGGCGGCGGCGATTTTGGCGGACGTCTCGCGCATTTTTTCCATTAGCTGAGTTAATCCTGATCGCATTTCCGCAATTCCTGCGGGTTGCTTTGGTGTGTAGGCCTCTGAGGGCGGAACTTTTATTTTTGCGGCCGGAAAACTTCCGGTTAAAAAAACGAATTTTCCCGGAAATTTCTTTCCGCCTTTCATCTCTTTTCCTTTTCCATCCAGGCATAATCCTATATGCTGCAGATGAAATCTGTTTGTTCCGGCGATGAGATGATTATATGCTTGCCCGATAGACCAGGAATCAGCGTCAGGTTTTTTTGTAAATTGTTCTTCCGAATACGTATCCAGCGATAATAGCCATTCGTTAGCAACGGATTCAAATCGTGTTAAAATTTTTTGTAGGTTCATGTTCTCCTTTTCTTGATATGAAATTAAAATACTGCAGCGATCCCGTCTTGGCCGTTACTCAAAAGAAACTAACTTCCTCTTTCAGCCGCGCTTTGACGTCTTTGGGTAATTTCGTCCAGTGTACATCCATTAGAATGGCTTCCATGGCATACAGAAAATTCAAAGTGACATTTGGAAATACCCGCTTAAGCTGAATGTAGGTGTTCACCGAACCCACGCGCTCAAGATCGGATCGCGTAAATATACCTATCGCGTTGAGTTTTTCGGTACTCTTTGGGCCGATCCCGATCACCCCGGTGTTTTGATGCTTCTTTATTTTCAATTATAGCGCTTCGCCTTGACTGTGTTATGTCAGTCCTCTTGCTTAAATCTGTAAATCGTAATATGTCAAAATAGCTAAAAAAATAAATTCATTTCAACTACTATTTAAGGCCGTTCAACTTGACAGCGAGCCATTCAGCGTCAATCGGTTTGAATCAGGCAGCTTACAGATTAATTTGGAGTAACACTTAGAAATTAACAAAGGAGATTCTATGAACAGCTTCCGGATCATTTTTATGGTATGTCTGTGCACGCAACTTGGCTTTACTCAAAGGCCTGACAATACTGTTCAGATTGCGGAAATGAAAAAACTTGCAGGATTTATTGGGGATTGGAATGGCAATGGCTGGATCGAATACCGGCCGGGGCAGAGGAGTGAATTCAAAGGAAAAGAAACGATCCTTCCGAAGCTGAGTGCAACAGTGATTCACATCGAAGGCGTTCACACTTCAAATATCAAAGGACAGGACGTGGTGGTTCATGATGCATTGGGAATTATTTCCTTCGATCCTGTTGCGCAACAATATCGGTTCCGTTCTTATCTCGCGACCGGCATCTCGCAGGATATTGAACTAAAGATCGTAAGTGAAAATAAATTTGAATGGGGATTTGGCGATGACAAGCGCGGACACTTTCTATTTACCATAGACCTGTCCGATTCGGATATATGGATAGAAACCGGAATGAAGTCCGCAGACGGAGTGACTTGGCAGAAGTTTTTTGAAATGAGGCTTGAGCGGCAAAAGTTATAGATTTGATTTCACTGACTTATTTACGTTAACATGGGCGAACCACTCTTGGTATAGACACTTCTTTGATTCTATGCAGAAAGTTTTGGATCCAGAGGATGAAAACGTTTTTGCCGCCAACACCTCAAAGATAATCGACACAAAGGGCACAAAGAAAGACATCTGACTGCCCTTTGTTTTTTTTATGCCCTTTTTTCGTCCTTTGTCTAATTATGAATGGTTCATTGATTCCTTTATCCCGCCGGTCATACCTGCTTTTCAACAGTTCATGACATATTTATTGAAATCCAAAAAGTAATCTGTTTTATTACGATAGATCAACTTAATAAACGTCTTTCGAAATGGTTAGTGTCTCCAAAAAGATTTCAACCTTTTATTGCAGACCTTTGTTATTGGGTTACGCGGAACGGTTTGTTCGAAACAATCGGATTTGGATTACGTAGCACGGATTGCCAGTTTTTATTGTGAAATTTGGAACAAATAAATTTTTTGAATAAAAATAGCAGAGCTAAATGAGAGATTGTAAACAGTAATAAAAAACGAGTATGTTTGCTTTTTAAATCGAATCAATATGGCATTTAACTACAAATTACGAGGATCAAACGAATGACTGCACGAATCTTAATGGTTCTTTGGACGCTGACTTTCTTCACAGTGTATGCCCAAAGTCCACCATCAGACGCTTCTCTCAGCGGGTTTGTTTACGACACAAATAACGGCGAAACGCTTATCGGCGCTAATGTCTTCCTGAGAGATACCAAAATCGGCGCGGTAACCAATCTGCGCGGATACTATGTAATTCCAAAAATCCGACCCGGTGTTTACACACTCGTGTGTCAGTACATCGGGTACCGCGTAATGACCAAAACGGTGACGCTATCAGCCGGAGAGGAAAAGGTTCTTCGCATCGACATGCAGCCGGAAGACATCATGGGCGAAGAGGTCGTGGTGTACGCAGACTCTATTCCCACGATGCAGAAACTATTTGAGAAACCGATATCAAAGGTTGAGCTTTCCGGTCAGCAGATCAACATGATACCGCAAGTAGTCGAGGCAGATTTGCTGCGATCGCTCCAGACGCTGCCTGGCATTGTGCCGGTATCGGATTTTTCATCCGCGCTGTACATCCGGGGCGGTACGCCAGACCAGAACCTTTATCTGATAGACGGCAGCGATGTGTATAATCCGGAACATGCCTTTGGGCTTTTTTCTACGTTTAACACTGACGCCATCAAGAAAGTGGATCTCTCCAAAGGCGGATTTGGTGCAGAATATGGCGGGCGCTTGTCGTCAGTTCTTAATGTGACCCATATGGACGGCAATCGCAATGAGTTTGCAGGTACCGCGGGAATCAGTATTCTATCAGCTAAGACAACACTCCAGGCGCCGATTGGCAGTATCGGTTCTCTTTCGGGCTCCTTTCGACGAACCTATTTCGACAAAACGCTGGGACAGGCCATTGATGAGATCCCGGATTATTATTTTTATGACGGCAACGTGAAAGCGTTTTTTGATATAGACGGACGTAATAAGTTGACGATAAGCGGATACGGAGGGCAGGATGTGCTTAATTATATTTTCAATGAGAATGCAGACAACAAAGCAGGATTCGACTATACATGGGGAAACAAAACCGGCAGCGTAAGATGGACGCATGTTTTCAGTCCACAGATGTTCGGGGATTTTTGGATGACCGGAAGTACGTTCAAATCCGATTTTGCATTCGATGAGGTTACCAATTACTCCGAAGAAAATTTTATTTCTGATCTGACTTTCAAAGGTAGTCTTGAATATCATCACTCGAAACAGTTCATTACCCGTTTCGGCTTTGAACAGAAAAACCTCCATGGAGTTTTTCTGGAGAATTTTGACGGTGGCAAAGTGGACGTCAATGCCCGCCGAACGCACTATGTAGCTTATATTCAGGAAAACTGGCGCCCGTCGGATGAATGGGATATCGAAAGCGGCCTCAGATTTGACTACTTCGATTCCGACCGCAATTTCAAGAATCTCGATCCAAGGCTGGCTTTGAAATATCGATTGAATGAATCGACCAATCTTAAGGCATCGGCCGGAGTCTATCACCAATACCTCCATCAGATCCCGCGCGCCTTTTTCTCGGGAATCTGGACGACGTCGGATCGGTACCAGAAAGGTTCTACTGCATACCACTTCATTGGTGGCGTGGAGAGGGAAGTGCTGGATTTTCTGACTATAGAATTGGAAGGGTATTACAAAAAATATAAAAATATTTATTCGCTCAACCATTTTCTCATTACCGAAGTACGCCCCGGACATTATGAAAACGGATTGCCGGTGTATGATAACACGGACGGGCTTTTCAACCGCGGAGACGGGCATTCGGATGGGCTCGAAATACTGGTTAAAAAAGAAGCCGGGGCCGTCACGGGTTGGCTAGGGTATTCTCTTGCGAATACGCGATATACCATTGATGGGATTAACGGGGATCATTCTTTTGAACCGCGGCACGATCGAACTCATTCCGTAAACGCTGTCGCCAATATTGATATTCGAAACAGCATCAGAGCCCTCAAAGGGAAACCCGCGAAATACACAAACAGCAAATGGCTTGCTGGTTTGAATTTTGTATATGCGTCCGGCCAGCCAATTACGGCGCCTGGCTCTACTTACATGATTCGTACAACGCCAGACGACGAAGCCGGTTTTGCGGTATACCCCGGCGGAATCAACGAATGGAGGCTGCCGGCTTATGCCCGTTTGGATGTAAGCGTCACGTATGAAAAGCAATTCAAACACTGGAGCATTGCGCCGTATGTCCAGATCTTCAATATCGGAAACCGAAAAAACGTATGGTTTGTACAGTATGATTCGAAGGAACAAGGCGGGACCATAGACCAGAAAGTGAAAACGGTTAACATGTTTCCCCTACTACCGAGCTTCGGTGTGAACTTCAAATTTTAGAAATGATGAAATTGATTTCCACCGATTTCGCAGATTCACGTAAAACAATTTATCTGCGCAAAATTAACGGTATCAGCGGGAAGAAAATAAATATAAAAAAAACACAGAAAGAAAAATATATGAAGCGTATCGTATTTACAGGGTTGCTTTTACTGACCGCGTGCGGTGAAGGCAAAGTGAGTATCTCGGAATTGTCGTATGAACCAAAAATCGTATTCAATGCATTTATCACTCCCGGCAAGGCGGCCGACGATATTCGTATCCAAAGAAATTTTCCAGTCGGGCAGGATTTCAACACCGACGCACAATATCTGATTAATGCTCTGGTAACACTGACCAAAGTTGAAACGAATGAAACGATTACGCTCGTAAATAATCTCAATTTTCCGGATAATTATTTTTATGACACCACAGGTACGATCATTGAATACGGCAAAGCCTACCGCCTGGATGTTAGGGCGGAGATCGACGGAGATACTTTGCACGCATCTTCTACGACCGTCACGCCCAATCCC
This sequence comes from bacterium, assembly GCA_016787925.1. GTDB lineage: Bacteria > CLD3 > CLD3 > SB21 > SB21 > SB21. The sequence continues at coordinate 30,294 of JAEUSK010000053.1, forward strand.
GGTTTCCAGGTTGTGCCTGAACAATCCAGGCTTTCTCCCATGCATTATGTTGAAAAAGACTCTCTGACAGGTGAGGTGAAATATTTTAATGTTGCGTTCCAACGTTCACCTGGAACCCAGTTTTATGTAGCTTCGATGAAATCTCTGGCCGCCGCGAAATCTGCGTTCATATATCCGCCGGATAATCCGTTTATTCCCGATAAATTCGATTCTTCTGATGTTGTTAAGAACTTAAAGGAACTTACCACCTCCTCAATATGGATACAAGACACGCCATTAGACAACGGAATCAGTGAGACGGTTTTGGACTGGTTCTTATTTAGTTTCTACGGTGATTACCGGCTGACTGTATATGCTGGAGATCAAAATTTCCGTGATTTTGTCGAGACCTATGACCAAGTGCAGGACATTGACGGAAATTTTTACGAACCGGTTTTTCATATTGAAGGAGACGGAATAGGCGTTTTTGCTTCGTATGTTGCCGACACAACCAGCTTTAGTATTCTGAGGCCCGGCGAAAATTGAAGTAATGCGGATAACATTCGAAGGCGATTAAGTCGTATTTGGCTAAATAAAAGCGGATTTACATTTTATCTCAAAGATATCAAAGAAAATTGATAAAAAGGGCGCAGAGAAAAACATCTGATCGCCCTTTGTTCTTTGTTATTAAGCGTTGTTCATTGATCCCTGTATCTCGCCGTTCATGCCCTGAATTCAGCTGTTGGTGACATATTGTTTGAACTGTGACGAACAATTTGTTTTATTGCGGTAAAACAAAATCTAAACCAAGGAGCCTTCTATGAAGACAACAGACCCTCCCCGCCGTTATGATCTCGATTGGTTGCGCGTGATCGCTTTTGCCATTCTGATCCTTTTTCATTGCGGTATGATGTTCAACACTTGGGATTGGCACATCAAAAACAATTATACGACAAACGCGATTGAGTCGTTCATGAATTTTTTGCATCAATGGCGCATGCCCCTCTTGTTCTTCATTTCCGGTGCAGCAGTTTGGTTTGCAATGGAGAAGTATTCTCTCAAGCAATACTTTGCAGAGCGGCATAAAAGACTGCTCATTCCACTCTTATTCGGAATGTTAGTGGTCATTCCGCCGCAGGTATATCATGAACGGTTATTCCAGGGACACACACTTTCATTCACTGAATTTTACACAACAGTTCTGCAATTCAAGCCCTATCCTGAAGGCAACTTCAGTTGGCACCACATGTGGTATATTCCGTACATATTTACGTTTTCTCTGATTACGATCCCCTTATTTCGTTATTGGAAAAGTGAGAACGGCAGGAATCAACTAGCGCGTTTTGTATCGAAGTTCGAAAATGGCAGTTTAATATTGTTGTGGTTCATTCCTATGGCGATTAGTGAGAACATACTTCGTCCATTCTGGCAGGAAAACAGGAATAATCTGATTTCCGATTGGGCACAATTCTCAGCTACGCTGATCCTTTTTTGTCTTGGCTATATATTGGCGTCGCAGAGAAACATTTGGCAGACCATCGAACGCCTTCGTTTTAAATCTCTTTCTTTCGGCTGCATTAGCTTTATAATTCTATTTGTGATTTGGGAATCGAATTATGAACCTAATAAAATTGAATATGCAGTTTACCGAGTCCTGCGCAGTTTAAACATATGGTGTTGGATTCTTATTCTGCTCGGTTTTGGAAGAAGACATCTTAATTTTAACAACTCGGTTTTGAAATATACTAACGAAGCGGTATACCCGTTTTATATCGTACATCAAACGGTTACGGTGGTGGCTGGATATTACCTGATTTCGTGGGACATTCCGATTCTTCCAAAGTTTCTCGTTGTCACCGGATTGACGATCGGGTTCAGTTGGATCATATATGAGATTGTAAAAAGGAACAATCTCACGCGGCTGGTCTTTGGATTAAAAATGAGGACGTCAAATCAGGCGGAGAGAACGATTGCCACCGAAAAAACTGTTGTTTCGTACGGCGCTAAATGAAACGTGAATTATAAGTGAAAGTGCGAAATAATTTGAAAAGAAAGCTATCAGAAGACCGTGGAATCAAATGTTCAGCTTGAACAAATGATTTCAAACCATCAATAAATTTATTGACTAATTAACTATGGGATAGATATGTTGGACAGTGAATGTGAAACAAACACCAACAGGCGAATTGGAAATGTTAAAGTAATTGCTGACATAGATCTGCTCTGCTCAAGACTTCAACGAAAAAATGAATACCTTCGATTTATTGCACATGACCTTCGAAATCCTTTGACGGCCATTTTTGGGAATGCCGAGCTCATTTTAGAAGATATTTTCCACAACCGTTACAATAGCGAACTATTTGCCCATCATGTAAATAACATCATCCACGCGTCAAAACATATATCTTCTTTGTTAACGGAGCTTGACAAATACACGATCTTTGAAGGAGGAGATGTCGAACTGAACTTAATGTCATATAACATAGACGAACTCTTGAAAGAAAGCTTTGATATGTATCTGCCCGTTGCTACCAATAAATCTATCACATTTAAGTCAAATTACGGTGTTCTACCGGCCATCAGTATTGACCCGGTTCGCATTCTGGAAGTCATGGATAATCTCATTACAAATGCTTTGAAATATACAAAACCTCCGGGAGAAGTTTATGTTTCCGCCGATTATGACGATCTTTGGGTCTATGTTAGTGTTACAGATTCCGGTGAAGGGCTTTCCGACGAAGATTTGAAGGATATTTTCAAGCCATTTGCAAGATTGAGTTCAAAACCTGTAAATGGCGAAAAGTCCACAGGCCTGGGTCTATATATATCAAAGCGAATAGTTGATCTGCACGGAGGTAGTATTCATGTTGAAAGTACAAAAGGACTTGGATCACGATTCGGTTTTCAATTGCCGAGAAAACAGTAGAATCGTCTCCGTTGAAGAGCGTGACGATAGCATATAAAATATATAAATATTGAATTTATTTGTGTTATGCTTTCACTGGGTAATTACATGAGAATAATATTTAGTTCAGTTATTGTATCCTCAATGTTGTTTTGGGGCTGCGATATGATGGATCCTGAAGACCCCGGCGCCTTGGTTCCTCCAACTGTTGATCAGGATGCTTACTTGCCACAAATGACAATTACCGTTTCAAATCACACTCGTGCGATTCATGTCCAAACATTTGGAAATGACGGCAATCCTGCTTTGTTTGTTTTACACGGTTCTGCATCGGACTTCAGACCCTACCTTCCGTTGCAAAACCTGTCCGATAGATATTATGTAATCATGTGGGATCAAAGAGGAAGCGGCCTATCTGAAAGAGTTACCGAAGGAGAGATCACATGGGATGCCGTTGTCGAAGAAATTGATCAAATGAAAAATCACTTTTCTCCCGATGCTCCGGTAACGCTGATTGGACATTCCTGGGGAGGCGCGTATGCTGCATTATATATGTCAAGACGGCCTGAAAATGTTCGTCAGGCAGTTTTAGCCGAGCCTGGCCCAGCGCTTAACGGAGATATTTTTCGTGACACAAAAAACGAATTATTCACATTAGATCTTTCCGAAAAAATTTATAACGATTTAGCATGGAGCGGAGAATTTTTATCAGCAAAAGATCATGAGCAAATGGATTATAAATATATGATGCAATTAAGAGGTACCATGGTGAACTACTTTTGCGATAAAAACCATGTGCCTGCATGGCCGATCTGGCGGATTGGAGCCTATGTGGAATATGTCAGGCAAAACCGTATCTTGAAGGAAAAAGATTTTAGTTTTGCAGTCGGACTGGAATCGTTTCCAAACAAAGTACTAATTATTGGATCAGAGTGCAGTGCATTGGGCTATGATTTTCAAGTAAAACAACATCAGAAACTGTTCAAATCGGCTGAAGTTGTTCGAATTGAGAATTCTGGTCATCGGCTTTTTACCGAACAGTTTGAATTGGTTCTTCAGGCTCTCCACAATTATTTATTGGAATACAATTAAGAAAATGAGATTGTCATGAGACGACGGGTTTCTTTCTATGGTATAATAATTATCTGTTTAACTTTTGTTGAGCATTCAGTAGCTCAGACGGCTGTTTATCCGCGCGTGAGTTCCCGTCATAATTTTAGTTTTGAATTGTCAATGAATCCTGCTTTTTTTCTTGAATGCGGATACCATCGCCGCATCGCAGATATCGCGGGAAAACCCGTACTCATTCATGCTACCGTGGGCTCTCCAATGTTTTTACTGCAAGAGTTCGATTCTTTTCGATTTGGATTAGGCAGCTCCGTCAAGTGGATTGAACATGGCCGATTTGACCTGGTCGGCGGGCTATTCACATCTGTTGCCACCAATGAAAACGTAAACGGAAAATTTGTAGCGTGGAATTTGATGTTGACCGTATTACCCGGTTATTACCATAAAAAATGGTTTACTGCTTTGCAATTCATGTGGAAACCAACTATCGCCACCCGCATTGCACATTCCGATTATGCAAAATCGGCTTTTGATAACCGGTACCCGAACGATACTCCGCCGGATAAAATGATCAAAGGCCCCAAAGATGGTTGGTATTTGACGCCGGCCAACCGCGTAATGGCTGGCTTAATGGGTGGTTATACCATAGGTCAATCACATACGATTTATCTGAAGGGAGGGATCAATTATACGCCAAATTATTTTAATATTTTCATGTTTGGTGATATCGGTGTCATTCCATATTATGCGAATTTGGGAGTTATCCGTCATTGGTAAGTACTGTCCAATCGAATCGAACATTTCATTTTAGCGGCCTGATTAATGTCTTGGTAAGTTAGATTTTTCTTCATTAAATTATTTTGATTTCAATCGGAATGAATATGTCCTACCAAATCAAAAAATGGCTGATCCTCTTTGGCATTTGTACCTTTGTTGGCCTCTTCAGTTTCAGCGCGTATCAGGCCAGTTTTCTTATGGAGCAGGAATCGGTGCCTGCTGTAGTAATCTTAATTAATGAATTCACCGGCAGCTATTCCTATTTTCTTTTACTGCCATTTATTTTGTTTTTTATCGAACGGATGCGATTTAGCAGAACTAACTGGTATTGGATGGTTCCATCGCACATTGTGTTTACTATGATGTCGAGCGTGACGCATACTATGCTCATGACCGTCTCGCGCGTGTGGCTTTATAACAAATTTGATTTTGGAACTTATGATCTGGGAGAACCTTATTATCGTTTTGTGATGGAATACCATAAACAGTTTCTGATTTACTGCAGTGTTGTTGTCGCAGTTTATGTCGTGGACTATTACAGGAAAAACCGCGAGCGCGAAAAAAAGGCCGCTGAACTGCAACTGACAGCGGCACAACTCCAATCGCAACTTGTCCAGGCCCAGCTTCAATCTCTGAAAGGGCAGCTTCAACCGCATTTTTTGTTTAATACATTAAACATGATTTCTTCCTTCATGTATGAGGATGTGAAAAAGGCAGATAAGATGATGGCTCAGTTAAGTACCATGCTGCGTATGTTGCTGGAGCATTCGGATTGGCAAGAAGTTACGCTGAAACATGAATTGGTTTTCCTGAATTTGTACCTTGATATCATGCGCGCGCGATTTGAGGATAAGTTGAAAACAGATATTCAACTTGGTGCCGGTTTGGAATTGGCCATAGTTCCCAATCTTATTTTGCAGCCTCTCGTGGAGAACGCGATAAAACATAATGATTTTGAAAGATCCGATATAACGGCTGTACGTATCCGGATTTACAAAGAAAATTCATTTTTGTTTTTGTTCGTGAGTGACAATGGCCCGGGGTTCAACGGCAACGTGGCAAGTCTGCTAGAAAAAGGAATTGGTCTGTCCAATATGAAAGAACGGTTATTTCGTTTATATGGCGAGGAACATCAACTCGAATTTTCCAAATCTCAGGATGGAGGATTACAAATCATGATCAAAATTCCGTATAAGACAGCCGCTCAAAAACAATAAAATGAAACGTGCGGACAATGCAATATGAAAATTCGTGCACTTATTATTGATGACGAGCCGCCGGCACGGAAGAAGATCCGGCATTTGCTGAAGAACGAATCACGCGTGGAAATTATCGGCGAAGCAGGCGACGGGCTTACGGCAGTAGAGGCTATTGACCGGCTCAAGCCGAATCTGATTTTCCTCGATATTCAAATGCCGAAGATGAGCGGGTTTGAAGTGTTGCAAGCGGTCGAGAAAAAGCCGCTGGTTATTTTTACGACAGCTTATGACCAATATGCACTCAAAGCGTTTGACGTGCGTGCACTGGACTACCTGCTCAAACCTTTTGATGAAACACGATTTCAGGAAGCGCTTGACCGGGTCATCGATACACGAAAGGATCAAAATGAAGTTCACCAAAAAATTACCGATCTGCTCGAGGAATTTCAATCCCAACAAACCCACATTCATCGCCTTTTATTAAAATCATCCGGGAAGATCTTTTTTGTCAAAACCGACGATATTCAATGGATTGAAGCGGAAGAAAAATACGTACATTTGCATACAACGAAAGAATGCTATCTTCACCGCGAGACCATGAACAGCCTGGCAAGTAAACTCGATCCAAAACAATTCATTCGTGTTCACCGCTCCTATATCGTCAACCTGGATTCTGTGAAAGAACTTCAGCCGTGGTCGCACGGAGATTATGTGATTATTTTGAAGGATGGTGCGAAATTAAACCTGGGGAGAAGCTACCGGGAGCGGTTCATGGAGGTTTTCGGGAAATAAGCTGATAATAAAAAAAGGCTGCCCGGTCTAACCGAACAGCCTTTTCAACGATGGCATTAGTTCTATTGCTGTTTTTTAATTTTGCAGATTAACAGGTCTCTTATAAGTTACTGTTAAATTTGAAAAAGTTACATCTGTGTACATATTGCTATCGTTCTCTCGGCTACTCTTCTTCCCAATTCCGAATTGAGTTTTGTGCAAATTTGTTGCGGTCTGAAAATCTTGTACAACTGCCGAATTACCAGCCCAAGCCACTGTTGTTGGACCACCTCCAGGAGCATGTGGGATAAAGATGCTTCCATAATTATTCCCAAGCAATATATCATACCAAATTACTCCGTTGTCAATATCCTCAAACCTAAAAGGTGCTGTGGTAATGTCACGAAATTCTGTTGCGAATCCACTACCGGAATACATCGTATTTGAAAATGTAATACTCGCACTGATACTTAGTATTCTTGCATTTGTAATGGTTGTAATATCATAGTAGACATAACTTCTGTAACGTTCACCGTAGAAATTACCGGTTTTGTTATTCGGATAGTACTTGAAGAAACTTTCATTAAAAGTTCCAATGCTCGCTTGATAAATGGGAGAAAGGTTAATAGTAACAATTTCTGAATCAGGCGGTGGTGGTGGTGGCCCCGGAGGCTTAGAAAGATTAAACGAATCAGCTGATGAATCTACAAAAGTTGGTTTTTCACAACCATGAAGCGCGATCGATAAGACGAACGCAATAAGAATGACCTTGGTTTTCACAGGGGTCTCCTTAAGGTTTGGCTCAATTAGAATTTGGAAAAGGCTTAAATAGAACTAATATCAAATACATTTTATCAAAAAAATCCGTGATTTCCTAGAAAAAAAATTCTTTTTGCATCACCTGGTTCAAATTGCAAGGTAATTATAAAAGATCTTGCACTAAATTTAAAATGATTAAATTAGTGTATGGATCTGCAAACGTTTGAATTTATTGGAAAAAGTGAGAATCGAGCCCGACTTTTTCTTCGAAAATTGTGTTACAAAAAAGGACGCGTT
>JAEUSK010000119.1 GCA_016787925.1 bacterium
GGTCTTGAGTGCAAAGGGCAATGCGTCGCCAACCAACTCTGGATCATCATCCGACGCATAAACGCCGGCGGTCCCCTCACTGACGGCGTCGGCCATAGAGTTGATGGCCAGTGTTTTAACGGAACAGCCTGAAATTAATCCTGCGCAAATGTATACCAACAGCCCACACGAAAATCGCGACACCGTGTCAGACGTCTTTTTCAAATTGACCACCAAACGTTTACCAAATTTTGTTTTTTTTGAGCCAACGATGACCAACTGCTGAAAAATATCGATAAATGATAGAATGCCTTCCCAAAAGCAATGGTACTGAACTCTTCGGCATATATCAAGGTCTTTTAACGGTTTGGGGGATCGGCATCCGCAACAGCCTCTATATATAATAGTTTCATCATGTCCGGCAAACGGTGTTAATCGTCTTCACTTCCTATCGATTTTTGGGGCTCTCCAATTTTTATATCGATAAAGGAAGATGTGTAACGCTGCGACAGCATATCCCGAATCTTGACTTCGAGCCGGGCTTCTCCGGCCGGCAGCTCACTGATATCAAATGCGATGTATTCTCTTTCGGTGGTTGACAGCCCGCGTTTGGTCGTGGCAGATATAACACCCGGTGTTACTTTATTCCTGGAAAAAAAATCCCCAATCATCTTAAAAATACTTTTTTGGTAACTTTGCATCTTGATAGAATACGAAACCTCATAAGAACTTACGCTTTCGTTGTCTAATGTCAGATTGTATATCTCATAGTACAGCGACAGCGATTGGTTCTTCACACATCGCGCCGATGGATTAGGAACGACTTTAATTTCTGTATGCGGTTTGATGAAGCGACTCGGGTCATGTGTTTGGCCGGCAGACAAAGCCAATTGAATATCGCTTACGACCAGCGTATCCGCCGAATAATCTTTGAAGTCCAACTCGTATTGATATCGATTTAGTTTTTTCTTGTCATTATTACTCACCTGAAATGCGACCAGATACTTCCCCGGAACAAGGCTTTGACGAAATTCGTCGACGAAGACAAATGTGTTTTCCTGTAAGCTGTCCGCTCTGACCGTATCGTTATGTTCGACAGTGACAATATCGTCATACGTTTGCGGATCCATGATTTTCATCGTAACTGAAATAGCTGATTCTTTTCTGCTATGGTCTGGCCCTTCTAAAAAAGTCATTTGCCGGTAGGGAATCATGTAGTAGAAATCCATACGCGTACGCCCTTCCTTTTCTTTAAAAAAAGCATACCGGGCATTGCCAAAAATGGGAGCTGCGGAATCGCTGTAAGCAAAATATTGTTTCTTAGCATAACTCATCATCTTTTCAAAACCGCTCGTATAGTCAAACGAACTTTCTATGTTCCATGCATTAAGTCTCCCCGTCTCCATTTTCATCAGAATGCCGGCATAGAACGGATGAACTGAGCTCCGCTCGCGAAATAGATTTAAGAGTGTTTTTTCGCCCGATGCGGGGAATGAAATGAATACGGCGTCACGCAAAGGCCTGAGCTTATAATCGGACCCCATAAGAACAAAATCAAAATGCATTCCATTTTCAAGTGAATAGTAGACCCATGATTCATTTTCACGAACATTGGTATCTCCGCTGCCGTAGACGATGCGGTCCGGTTTTCCAAAACGAATGTAAATAACTCCGCGATCGTCATACTGGGGATCAGCCTGTTTATGATAAACTGCTCTTGCATAAAAAAGACGTTTGTAAAACTGGATCATCGCATCGTTACGATCATCAAATAAATTGGGATCGCGCTTTTTCCAAAACGATCTAATAAAAGATGTTTTATCTTTGGCAAGCTCAAGAGATCCCCACTTTTCTTTTTCGCCTGGGCTTGCCAGTATGCTAAATTCGCTGAATAAACGATTCAGCTGATCATTTTCATTTAACGCTTCCATACCTTCGTAATACAATTCCGTCATTTTCCTGTCGTCACCCAATATACCGTACGAGATGCCGAGCCGTATTTTGGACCACGCGTTATCCGGATTGGAAGAGAGTTCTTTTTGGTGCAGTTCTTTTATCGCCTCAAAGTCTCCACGCTTGGCATGCAAACTAGTTAGTTCGGTAACCACATCAGAGTAGGCGTAGGTTCTAAAAGTGTGGTCGGATTCGAATACTTGATTAAGCAGATAAATCGCTTTTTCTTCTTTTCCTTCCACGCCGGAGAAGATTCCATAAAAGTATTTGGTTTCGATATTACCGCTATCAATCTTCATCGCCTCATGTAGCCCGATCCGTGCATGGCGAAGATTGTCCCCCATCAAACGATCTATCAATCTCCGCGTAATAATGTCTGACTGGTATGTTTTCAGCCGGGCTACAGCATATACTTTATATTCATCGGACGTACATTTTCGTTTTTTGAATTTGGACTTGTACAGATCAATGACTTTTTTAAATTCTGATTTGCCCAGGTATTCTTTTGCCTGATTGATATCTACACTGTCCGCGACGGGATTCTGAAGTGAATATGATGTTGGCTTGGAATAAAAATATCCTTTATATGCCCCCAAATCACTCAACAGGATAAGTATTAACAGGCAAGCATGACTCATAATCTCAACACTTTGTGCCTGCGCTTATTTACTGATCTTAATCTTAACCGAAGATATTGCATCGCGCATCGAATGCATGTCTTTTACCGTCACTTTCAAGCTTGCTTCTCCTACCGGCAATTCGCTGATATCAAATGCGATGTATTCCCTTTCAAGAGTTGATGCGCCGGTCTTGAGTGTGGTGGAACTGATCCTTGAGTTACCCGAAAAAAGTTTTGCGAAAAAATTCTTTTTTGATTTGCTATCGATCGTATACGATACTTCGTACGAACTCCTGCCTTCGTTATCCAAGGTCAGATCATATATTTCATAGTAAATCGTCAGGGGTTTTGATTTTGGGCTTGAGCCTGCCGGGTTTGGTACGACACGCAGCTTTGTGTCGGGTTTGATGAATTTGTCGGTAATCACCTGCTGACTCACTGAAGAAGAGATTTCGATGTCGCTGATGGTCAGCTGCCTTAAAGAATAGTCCCTGACGCGGAGATTAATTTTATAAATTCCGATCTTTTCGTTCAGGTTGTTGCGAATATCCAGCGCCATCAGATAATTACCGGGTTTCAGAAGGCTGCGCAGTTCGTCAATTATGTAATATTCCGATTGCAGCGTGGAATCCACGCTGGTGATACGGTAGTCGCGTTCGAGATAATTTATCTCCTGATACGTCGTGTCAAATATTTTCGCTTTAACGGTGAGAAAAGATTTATCGTGGACATTTTCTACCGGCATGAATTTCAGCCGCTGAACGGGGATCATATAATAAAAATCCAGCCGCGAGCTATTAGTGCTTCGGAAAGTAGCGAAATTCGCATTGATCGGCAGGGGCTCTGCACCGGTATTGAAATCGAATCTTTCATGCACAGCTTTGCTCAGCGTAATGGTATTCAATTGTTGTTCGATCATATTCAGATTACTTTGATAAATACCAAGTACCTGCTGTGCGTTACGTTCAACCGAAACGCTGTTCTCGGCGCTCTTCATACGGTTAGCCAGGCGTTCGTAGTCGGCATGATAATTTCTCCGCTCATCCAACAGATTGTACAAAGCGGCAAAGCGTTGCGCCGCACTTCCGGCCAACGGCACAGCATCCGACAGAGGACGTATTTCATAAACCCCTTGTCCGACGTCAACAAAATCGAAATGTTCATTAGTGCTTTCGTAAACCCAGGAAGCGTCGTTGACTCCTGTGAACATTTTATCCGGTTTGCCCATCTTGATGTACACCAACCCGCGATCATCGAAGTACGGCGAACGAATTTTTTTGTAATACGCGCGCGCATATTGTACTCGCCGGTAATGTTCGACCAGACGTTCATTCACCGCGTCCACGAGATTCGGATCGCGGCTTTTCCAAAATGTCTGTAGAAATTGGAGTTGATCTGCGGGTGCGGCCAGTACTTTCCATGCATTAATTTCTTCTTTCGTAGCGATCGGTAATGCTTCTGAGTACAATTGCTCGATATTCTTTTGATCTGAAACAGATCGTAACCCCCGGTAAAATGCGCGGGTGGCGTCTTCATCTTTTTTTACGTCAATGTAAGACAAAGCCAATTGGATCATCGGCCATGTATCTGCGCTGTCGAGTGCGGCTCGCTTCTCGAGAAATTCATTTGCCTCTTTCCACCTCTCCTGTTTTCTTAAAAGAGCTCCAAGTTCCATCCATGCATCATAAAAAATGTACGTCTTAAAATACGGGTCGGCGGCAACGATCTCCCGAAATATTTTTTCCGCTTCAACACCCTTCCCGTCTACGCGGAGTAAAACGCCTTCAAAAAACTTAGCCTCAACATCTGAAGAGTCTTTTTGCAGAGCACGTTCCAAAGCTTTCTTCGCGTCGGACAAATCGGAATGAAACATGGATGCAATGGGCATTTTTGACAATATTTTTCCGGTGATAACCATTTTTTCAAAATTTCTGATTCGAGCAACGGCATACATTTTATATTCCGCTGCGCTGCATTCTTTTTTATCGAATTTTTTTTCGTACAGATCTATGATCTCGCCGTACTCGTCCTCCGAAAGACATAATTCGGCCAGCTCAAAACGCATTTGCGAATCTTCCGGATGATTTTTTAGTTCTTTCTTGAGCGTCTTTATACTTTCTTTAATGTCATCGTGCCCCGAAGATTGCGAGAAAGCAGGCGCAGATGGGAAGTTAAGCCCCAGTAAGACCGCCAATAGAAAGGTCTTTTTCATGTAAACCTTATTTGCTCTAATAGAACAGTTTTGAAATAAAATCAGAAGACATGTAACCACAAAGGACACAATGTTTTTCACAGAGACCACAAAGCTTTTTATTTTCCTTCTTTGCGTTCTTTGTGAGTTTTCCTTTGTGAGCTTAGTGGTTAAACGTTCTCCTCATAATTCATAAACCACAAAGAGCACAAAGCGCTTCACAGGATTCACAAAGCTCCATTAATTACTCGTTTTATTCCGGATTTTAGCACTAATACGTTGAAGTTGATCAACAATCCCAACTTGAAATTCCCTAATTTAAGATACGTTAAAATCTGAGCAAGATGAATATCATTTAGCGCTTCGACGCTCTTAATTTCTATAACCATTTTTTTCTCTACCAGCAAATCGAGACGGTAACCGCAGTCCAATTTGACCTCTTCAAACACTACAGGAATCGGCTTTTCTTTCTCAACCATCATCCCGGACTTTCCGATTTTGTAATACAAACATTCTTGGTATGCGCTTTCAAGTAATCCCGGGCCTAACGCTTTATGAACTTCAATCGCTAATCCGATTATTTTACTGGCTATTTCATTTTCCGTCATTTTTTCTCCGTGCACTTTGTGAGTTTTCCTTTGTGAGCTTAGTGGTTAAACGCACTCCTCATAATTCATAAACCACAAAGGACACAAAGTGGTTCACAGAGTTCACAAAGCTTCTTAATTTCCTTCTTTGCATTCTTTGTTGGTTTTCCTTTGTGCACTTAGTGGTTAAACGCACTCCTCATAATTCATAAACCACAAAGGACACAAAGTTTTAACATTTCCTTCTTTGCGTTCTTTGTTGGTTTTCCTTTATGCGCTTAGTGGTTAAACGTTCTCCTCATAATTCATAAACCACAAAGGACACAAAGTTTTAACATTTCCTTCTTTGCGTTCTTTGTGAGTTTTCCTTTGTGAGCTTAGTGGTTAAGCATGCTTTTGAGATAAACCATTCGGCTACTGTTTAATATACGTCAACTTTTTTTTATGTCAATATTGATGTTTTATTTTTTTGACTTTTCTGTTATATTTAATTATGTTAAGGCTGTTAAATGTTTAGACTAAATCATTATTAAACATAACTTTAAAAACCATCGTGAATCGATCACAGTCTTCTGCAAAAGAATTGGAAGCCCTCAAGAGGGTTTTCAAAAACCCGCTTATGCAGGCATTAGGATTAGTCCTACAGCGGATGAGAAATTTTATGGTACTCTCCTCCGACGAGGTTGCGTCCAAATTAGGTTTGGGCGGATCGTCCTACCGCATGGTCGAAGCGGGTTCTGCCGTTCTCCAGCCGGGAAAAGCCCTGCTGGTGATCAAGAGTTTTGAACGGATCGAACTCGATCCGCTCTGCAAGATCATGGTTGCGATACAGGTGATGGAATCCGGCATCGATTCCATCGACGACATGCGCGCCATGTCCAAACTGCTCGGGGAGGCCGACGCGGAACTTCATGATCTCTTTGAAAAATTTGATCCTCTTTGGCCGATCATCAAGTCGGAAGAATCAAGCGTCGTCGGCGACGAAATCAAAGCGCGGCATATTGACAACGAACTGGAAAATTTTCTTACCACGCCGCGGCCAACCGTTGTTGACCAGGAAGGACTTCTCGACAGCCACGTCAAATCATTGTTAAGTTCCACCCCGCCGTTTTATCTCGACCTCTCGCTCGACCTGCTTGAAAACTTGCAAGGTTATGTCCCTCGCATTTCGCCGAATGAACTGGCAAAATGGGAAGAAAAGAACCGGTCGCGTATCACGCACATCGTCGGTACCATCCGTGACCACCGCATGTTCACTGATAATTCCAATTTTGATTTTTTCGATCACAGTTTTTTATGGGAAGGGCATTTTGAAAAACTACAGATCATGTATCTTTCACCTAATCGCAAAGACGTGTTGAAGGAATTCACAACCAATTTTAAACGGTTTCTCGAAAAAAATCACAAAAAATACGAACAGAGACTGCCTCGATTTGACGAAGCGATGAAGAAAATCGAGATCAAATGGGGATTTTCAAAGATCAAGCAATTTGACGAGATTCTTTTGCACGAATCGGTTGATATGAATAATCTGTGGTTCTATAAACTAAGAGGCGGCAATGTCGTCGCCTTTGCGGACAATGCGGTGATGAACGCCAAAGAAGACCGTGTGCACTACGGCACGAGTTTCACCTACAACGAAACGGTTAAGAAACTTAAACACATCGAAAAACTCTGGAACGAAATTGACAACAAATAAGGATCTATTAACCGAATACACTATACGCATCGAGAGTATCGCGCCGGCGATCACGCAGAAAGAATTGTTTCTGCACCGCCGCTGTTATCTCGGTATCAGCATTGGTAACCCGCAGTTCCGCGGTGAATCGTTCCAAGTATTGCTCGAATGGATTTCCCGCCATTTTGACGAATGCCTAATCGTTGTAGGCGATTATCTCCAGCGGTATAACGAACATATTTTTTATAACCGGCAGGCCAAAGAAGCGGAGATCGAATCGCTGCACATGGGAGACGCGTTTCTGCAAGAATCTGCAGAATATCTGACCCGATTACCTAAAGACAAATTTCGAGTCACGCGCTGGAAATCGTATCTTGATTCGCCGGAATACCACAAGGCGAAGAAGGCCTTGGATGAATTATTTGTTTCCAGTTTTGAATTTCGTGAATCGATCGACAAGACGTCAACGGAATTTATTTCGAGGCAAATGAAAAATAAGAAAGGGCCTGTTGTGGACAAAAAAACCGCCATCGCTTTGTCAACACAATATCTACTTGAGGAGATCGCGGTTTTCAGCGTTCTGGTTGAAAACGGATGGGCGGTAGAAGTATATCCCGGTGCCGAAATTCCCGTTCTTGTGGACATTGCCGCCGGCAAATTCCCGCACATTCCTCCCGCATTGAAACAGCGCATCAATGTCGAACTGCGCATCATCAAAAAAAGCAAAAAACTGTCATGACGGCAACCGTTATAGCGGCGCTTCTTTCCGCTTTTTCCGTTTATTTATTTGTAGGATTTTTCCTCGGAAGGAAAAACCGAAACCTGGCCGATCTCATTCCTTTAACCGGCGGACATCAGGCTGAAATAAGAAATTCGGCTGAATTTTCTTCCAGCACGGTTGCTACGAGCATTTCGCTCGCAACGGTTGTACTTGCTTTTTTTGAATTGGCGCCGGAACTCGGCGTATGGCTTTTCTGGACGGTGATCACAACGTCGATCGGGCTTTTCTGTGTACGCTTTGTCGCTAAACGAATATGGATAAAATTGTCAGCCTACGATCATCGACCGACGCTGCATGAGTTCTTAGGACATGAATTCAATTCCCGCTCCTTATATTTGATTGGCGCGGCCTGCACAAGCCTTGGTTTTCTCGGCGCCTTTGCAGTGGAACTGACCGTCGGCTCGCGATTTCTTGCAAGCCTGATCCCTGAAATTCCCGTCTGGCTTGCGGTTTCTGTTCTGGCGCTGATAGGCCTCGCGTACACATCTTACGGCGGTTTTCGCGCCGTGATCGTAACAGACCGAATTCAGATGGTTTCCATCTGGCTGTTCCTCGCCGCCCTTCTCGGGTTTTATTTTTACTTTGTACAAGGCCACGATGGATGGGTGTTCAATCTTGCAAATATTCCGGATGAAATAAAACAATTTACCTGGCGCGAAGAATTGCCCGCGTTCCTTCTGGGCGTATGGGTGATTAACGTTCCAACTTTTATTTCCGACATGAGCGTCTGGCAGCGCATCGCCGCGTCGCAAAAACCGGAAACGGTTTACCGCGGACTATTTTCCAGCGTGTTCATCTCCGCGCTGAGCTGGGGTTTGTTTGTTGTCACAGCCTGTCTCGCTTTTATGGTGATCGTGCCGAGGGAACAGGTAAATCCTCTTTTGACGCTGCTCAATGCGATAGGCGGAATGAATGGGCTAATTCCGATGATGGCGTTGTTCTTTGTTGTGCTCGGCTTATACGGCGCGATGTTGTCCACCGCGTCTACGCAATTAATCGCCGTGTCGCACACGGTTTATGAAGATCTTATTTCACAAGGGAGAAAACTAAAAGAGCGTATTGATTCCGCAAGAGAACTCTGGATTTCAAGATTGATCTTGATCACCGCTGCTTTAGTATCCATGGGCGTGGTGGTGATTCTGTCATCGATCGGTTTTTCCATCGCTGATTTTGTGTTCGCGATCTATGGGGCGCAGTTGGGTTTATTTCCGTCTATCATGGCCGCTTTATTTGGAGACAAAACAAAGCTGCAGAAACTTTCGCGCTGGGCGTCAGTGAGTATTGCATCCGGATTTATCGCAGGATGGGCAACTGCAGGGTACGGCAAATTCATATTGAATGATGAAGTTGTATTTCTCGCGCCGGTATCGAGTCTTTTGGTCTCATCGCTTATTCTGGGAATCGGATTTCTCTTACTGAAAAAGGAGAAGACGTGAGCGCTTTGTTTCACCTGGTCCGAATTATTTTACACGCGCGCAAAAAAGGGTTACTGCATCTGCGAAAAGCCAATGCTCCTATTCGGCTGGAATGTATTGGCGGAGAATGCGGATTATGTTGCGAAGTCCTGGGCGGCGGAGTGGTTGTCACAGAAGAAGAGTCCGTAAAACTCGGCGAGCCCTCTATCGTTCGCTCCGGCAGGGATATTAAATTAAAATCAGACGGCTTTGCATGTGCTCTTTTAAAAGATAAAGCCTGCTCGTGCTACGCGGTGAGGCCGCAGGGATGTCATGAATATCCGTGGTATCAAATCGATGGGCAATTGTTTTACGATGCAGGTTGTCCGGGAATGAAAACTGATAAAGACGAAAGGCCGGCTGCTCACACGATTAAACCATTTAATAGTTATTTACCGGGCTTGCCGAATTTTTTGCGGAGAATTATAAGAAAGATTTTACTTCATTAAAAAGCGTGTGTTGCACGTAAGGTTGATCCCATGTCCCGATATAAACTGATTATCGAATACGAAGGAACCCGTTACAGCGGCTGGCAGGCGCAAAAAGAAGCGCGCACCGTTCAGGGCGAGATCATTACCGCCATTGAAAAAGCGTTGAACACGAATGAGTTCGAATTGTATGCATCCGGGCGAACGGACGGCGGCGTACACGCGATCAGGCAGGTGGCGCATCTGGACGCTCCAACAAAACTGGAACCCATTAGACTCCGCATTCAGATCAACGACGCTTTACCCGCGGATATACATATTCTGGCTATCGAAAAAGCAGATTCCAAGTTTCACGCGCGCCATGATGCCGTTGCGCGCAGTTATCTCTATCAGATCTCACGCCGCCGGAGCGCCTTCGGAAAACGGTTTGTCTGGTGGATCAAGGACGAATTGAATGTCCAAAAAATGCAGGATGCGGCAAAATTATTTGTCGGATTGAAAAATTTTCAATCTTTCGCCCCGGACGAAATGGAAAGTAAGTCTCCGAAAGTGATGATCGAAAATATTCAGATCAAAGAACACGGTAGTTTGATCCTGATCCGCATCGTCGGCTCGCATTTCTTATGGAAAATGGTTCGCCAAATGGTAGGCGTCATGGCGGAAGTAGGACGCGGGAAAATGACTTCGAAAGATATTCAGCAATTTCTTCAGTCGAAGTCCGATATTCCTGCACGATTTACCGCGCCGCCGTCGGGATTATTTTTGGAACGGGTGTATTATAAAGACGATAAAAGGCTGGATGTTTTGGAGCCGGTTTTGAAGATAGAATAGATAAAAAATCAAAACTCAAACAATTTACAAATTCCAAACAGTTATATAATCGGATAATTCTGACTTTTCTTGAATTTGGAAATTATTTGAGATTTGTTTTTTGTGATTTGGTGTTTTACTTTTACTTAGAGCAAACCCCTCAACTTCTCATACCCCGAACGGCTGACATTTAATTTAGTTCCATCTTTAAGTATCACAATTCGGCTGTCCTTTGCGTACAACTCGATTTTAGCCATGCGGTCAATATTGAGTATGTACGAACGGTGAATCCGAACGAATTTTTTATGATCCAAAGCTTCTTCCAATTCAGATAAACGCTGTTGTTTTAGAAACGATTTTCCACCTGCCTGAATACGAATATAATCATCCTGCGCCTCCACATAATCGATCGTCTCCGCCGGCAGAACGTGCACCTGCGATCCCTCACGCACCAAAACACGTTCCTGAATGCGATCTGCCGGCTGCGCAGCGGCGGCGGCCACGTGAAAATCCCTATGCTTCTTCGCGGAAATATCCCGCAGAGCACGTTCCAATGCTTCGTCAAAACGCTGTTGACTAAAAGGTTTAAGCAGATAGTCGATTGCGTGAACATCAAACGCCTTTAATGCATAGTGATCGAACGCGGTTATAAAAATTACCGACATGTTTTTGTCCACTAGAGCCAACACTTCAAACCCGTTCAGTTTCGGCATTTGTATATCAAGAAACACAAGGTCGGGGTTTTGTTCCGTAATTTCTTTTACAGCATCGAAGCCGTTGGCACATTCACCGAGAATCTCGATTTCCGGATGCGATCCGAGATATTCGCGTATAACCTGACGTGAAAGTGACTCATCATCCACGATGAGTGCGCGAACTACTTTTTTCTTCGTCATATTTCCTCCGCCGGCAAAAATATCTCTACTTTAAACCGCGTATCTGTTGCAATAATATCCATTCGCGCTTCATCGGCATAGGATGTAGTTAATCTTTTTCTGACATTTTCCAGCCCAAGACGGGTGCCCGCCTTTATGGGCGCTTCCTTATCAACCGGATTTTCGACAGAAATTCTCACTCGGCTGCCCAATCGTTTGGTCTGTATCACGATCGCGCCTCCTTGAACCAGATTGGCTATGCCGTGCTTGATGGCATTCTCAATAAGCGGCTGTAATATCAGTGGCGGCACGAACAAGGAGCTGCATGCAGAATCGCAATCATACGTCACCTGCAGGCGTTCCGCAAAACGCGTTTTTTCGATATCGAGGAAATTGGATCCTAATTCAATTTCCTCACCTAATGTGATTTTATTTTTTGAGGCCAAATTCAGGCTTTTTCTAAGAAAGTCAGCAAGCAGCAAAGTCATCTTTCTAGCGCCAACCGGATCGGCTGCGGTCAGCGAACTGATGGAGTTTAGACTATTGAATAAAAAATGAGGATCAATTTGAGCGCGCAGGCTTTTCAATTCCGCATCCTGCGCCAACAACCGCAATTCATATTCCCGTCGCTCCGCCCGGCTGACTTTTTCAAATTCGATCATAAGGTAGTGCACCGACACAGACAGTATATAAAGAACGACTCCAACTCCAAACAGGATAGTTATCAGCGCATCAGATATTTCTGTTTGCGCATGGGCTTGCACAATTTGATTCAACAGCCAATACCACCACTTACAGAAAAGAATCCATATCGCACTCGAAACTATGGAAACGAACGTAAACACGAGTATGAGTTGGAATAATTTTCCGCGGTCCAGCGGAAAGGCACGGCATAAATAATAAGCGGACAGGCCAACAAAGGCGTACAGCAGCGTAACGGGCACGGAAAACGACAAGGCAAACAGCCAATCAAATCGATCGGATAAGACCGCGAGCGTCGTAATCAGAAATCCGAGTATAAGCCATGCAACCAGGTACAGCCCGAATTTTTCTCTATGCGCAAGAATCGGATGCATAAAATGTCTTTTTCAAAAAATTGGGGTTTTTCATATCTGATTTTCAGTTCACGGCTCTGGGTTCTAATTCTTTATCTCCACACCGCCCATGATCGCGTATCCTTTGATGACCAGACGTTTGCTTTGGGAGTCTGCAGGCTGCACAGTTTTGTCATCAATTCCGCCTAAAATCGGAATACCGTTCAATATCACATTCCAGTCGGGCGGCACTTTGATATCGATTCCGCCCCAAAACGTAAATACATTGAGTATAGCTTCGCCGCTCATCGACGCCTGCCGAAGATCCATCTCCACTCCGCCCATCACGGCTGTAACTTCACCGCCGCGGAAATCCTGAGATATGTTCTTGATATGATTTCCCCCCATGAAGGTAACAACGTTAACCGTTGACTCATCATGATTCATAATGCGACTTGCTCCCAAAACGGCGCCATGCTGATGCCGTGTCCATGCCTTTAATAAAAAACTGATACCGACAATGATCAAAAATACAGGCCACCACTGATGCAGGCTAAAATGCATGATCCCCAACCGGCTCAACGTCATCATCGTTCCGACAAAAATAAACACACCGCCCACAAACCAGCTTGATGGATTTCGCGATTGGCTTATTTTAAGAATTCCAAACAAGATAAAAAGAACAGGCCATAAACGGATGACCCGGCCGGCATTAATCACGTTCAAATTATCGAAGAGAAACAAAAAACCCAGGATCATGATTGCGGCGCCGATCATCAGCTGAGGTGAAAAACGAAACGATTGATTTTCCATATTAATTCTCCTTTAAACAATAATGACCCGAGCTCTTTAAAAAACTTTTTACAACAAGAGAAATACCCCATGCAATGACCAGCATCGGCCAGGTGTCGCTGAATTCCAGTCCCCACACATGTTCAATCGAAACATATAGCCATAACCCGACGAAAACAAGCCAAAAACCCTTTAACATCACGCGCGGATGTGAGAACTGGACCAACTTATTGATTCCAAATAGAACAATCAGAAATGGCCAATAGCGCCAGATCGATCCGACTTCAAATATATTGGAGCGATCTAAAAAAAGAGCGACACCGGCTACTATGAAGAGCAGGCCGAACAAAACTTGCGACCTGAAATGATGAGATGAATATTCCTTCATATAATACCTCCTGCGGTTATTTTTAAATTCACTTCAAGATACATCCGAAGTGCAGGTTTGTTGCGTACTTTTCGGTAAACGGAGGATTTCCATCGGTGAGCAGGGCTGAAAATAGAAAACCCGGCATTTGAGCCGGGTTTTTCTTTCGTGTGACAAATTTTTATGGAACTGATCCGGTACAGATACAAAAAACGTTTTTTATTGTAATGTTTTCATTACTCCGTACGTGGTATTCAGGTCACGAGGAATTTCAGTCAACTTTGCGAGATCGGCTTTAATATCGTCTGTTAATTTTCCGTATGTTTCGAGAAAGTTTTTGGCGCCGTCATAATTTCCTTCCGCTTCAATTTCCAGCAGAACTTTACCGAGCGCAGCAACGCCGGATTGAAATTTATCGAAATTGATCGTCCAATATCCGTTCGCATCTCTTGCCACGGCGCCCTGTTCCTTCAAAAAGATCATCTGAGCAATATTGGCTTTCCCATGCGCCTCTTCGGCGCCGAAGCGTATGGAGCGGAATAGCCCAACAAGATACGTGACGTAATGACGTTTCATCGCTTCGTCATCATACAAACCTTGCCGTTTAAAATAGTCCATATTGTAAATACCCAATACGTCCGCCTTAGCTTCTTCGATCGCCGAATACAAGTCTTTCAATGCCTTGCGAACGTCCAGTTTATCGTTACCATACACATAGCTCCGGCCAAGTGTATGCGATACTTCATGCATGGTGACAAATGTCGTGAACGAATGCGGGTCGATATATTTACGGAATTCTTCTGCGACTATTTTTTCTCCGATGGGCTTGACAATCTTATCAAATTTAGCTTCCATCAAATTTTTATACATCTGTTTTTTGCCGCCGTATTCGTCATGAACCTTCGGATCGTTGGGCAGCGAGGCCGCGATGGTTTTTACGCCCTTTTGAAAGTCCCCTCCGAAATAGGCGATATTCACCACTTCCAAAACGTTGGCCTTGCCGGCGGAAGCACGGATGTACTCTTTTTTCTGCGGTAAATTTTGTTCGAGTGCGTCCAGATGCGACTGGAAAATCTGCAGTTCTTTCGTTCCTTCCGGATCTTTGATCATCACGGCAGCTTCGTACGCGGCTTTGTAATTAAACATATTATCTTCATAATTTTCAATGGGCCCGATCACGACATCGACATGGTTGTCTTTCAATTTCATCCAAAGAACATCCGATTCGTAGTAGTCGTCTGTCAAAATTGCCCGCGCGCGCGCTGAAAGATATTTTTTTAAAGATTCATTTTCCGACAGCTCCGACGCCTGCTGCAGCAATGCGCTCATTTTTTCAAGTTCAGCCTTGTATACTTGATGATAGGGAACGGCTTTCAATTTCCCGTTTTCGCGCTCCACCACAGTATATAGGCCGGTTAGTTCTTTCTCTTCTTTCGGATGGGCTTTCACAAATTTTTCAAATTCTTCTTTCGTCATGTCCGCCGGATAAAACGCAGCGCCGTCAGGACGTGTCTGCGCCCCCTCGCCGGTAAATCGTTTATTGTCCTCGCGGTCATACGGGCCGTAATTGATCATCACGTATTCTAACACTTCATTAGAGGCCTTATCCGTTTTTCCTTTTAGCGATTCACGCGTTGCGATAGCGTCGTACGACGTTTGTTTCCAGAAAATCTCGTCGGCTATTTCACCCGCTTTGACTAGCGTCTTGACAAGTTCTTTTTCTTTAGGCGAAAGATGATCCATCTTCACGTTAATTTCAATCTTTGCGTAAGCATCAATTTTTTTCTGAAGTTCACTCTTCTCCATTACTGTTTCTTTCGGTTTTTGACAGCCCATGATCGCTATCATTATTACAAATACAAAATACTTCATGATATTCTCCTTTTGGTTTTAATAATTCGTTTCCGGACGCTGTTTTTCCTTTGACCCGTATTAATGATTATTTTTTCGGATATTCCGGCGCTTTTGGCAATTCCTGCGGATGCTGTTTTAATTCATCCAAGATCACCTCAACCGCTTTATTAAGCTGTTCATCTATTCCTGCATATTCTTGTGCCGGATCATTATCTACGATGATATCCGGATCCACACCATAACCTTCAATGATCCACTCTTTGCCGTCGCTGCCGTAACGGGAAAATTCCGGGCGATTCAAATAGCCTCCGTCCGCCAGCGGAAGAGAGCCGCGGATACCCACAACGCCGCCCCAGCTGCGTTTCCCAATGAGTTTGCCTAATTTCATTTTTTTGAAACGATACGGAAACAAATCTCCGTCGGAAGCCGAAAACTCGTTGAGCAGGCAGACCATCGGACCAAGAATCATCGCGTTCGGGTCAGGCGTGATCGACAGATTTCTGGCGGAACTGATCATCACGAGTTCCCGACGCAGCCGTTCAATCAGCATCGGAGAAACATTGCCGCCGCCGTTGCCGCGAACGTCAATGATAAGCGCTTTTTTGCGTAGCTGCGGATAAAAATGTTTGACAAACTCATTCAACCCTTCGACACCCATGTCCGGTACGTGGATATATCCAACCTTTCCGCCGGAAGCTCTCGTAACCTTATCAATATTGGTCTGAACCCATTCGTAATAATACAAATTTGACTCATCACCGATCGGAGAAATGGACACCTCACGCGCGCCCTGATCCGACGCTTTGGAATTGATTTTTAGAATAACTTGCTTATCGGCCGTATTCACAAAAGCTTCATTAATATTATTCATCTGGTTTGTCGATTGGCCGTTGACCGCAATAATGTATTCGCCTTCGTTTACATTGACGCCAACTTCGGTGAGCGGCGAACGGGTTGTCTTATCCCAATTCTGTCCGTTGAGAATTTTCGTAATACGATAATATTTTGTAACAGGATCCCTCTCCAACACAGCTCCCAGAAGACCAAGTGGAATTCGTTTCGCCTGCGGACGGTCGCCGCCGCCGACGTAAGCATGGCCGATATTAAGTTCACCGATCATCTCGCCGATGACGTAGGTTAGGTCGTTTCGATGATTCACATACGACACGAGCGGTGCATATTTGTTGCGAACTCCTTCCCAGTCAACGCCATGCAGATTCGGATCATAAAGGAAATCGCGCATTTGCCGCCAGCATTCATGATAGATCTGAACCCATTCAGCGTGACGGTCCAGTTTCATTTCAATGCCTGACGTGTTTAGTTTGTCTTTTATTTCAATTTTTCCCTTTGGCAGATCGATGATGGCATGGCTGCCGCTTTGTGAAACGATCATTTTTTTGCTATCTGTAGAAATCTCATATCCGTCAATTTGACCCAGTTCTGTTTCTTTCTGTTCTTTAAGATCATACATCAGGAGAATGTTTTTTTCGTCTTTACTGCTCTTACGATTGTAATAGACTTTGTCATCGACACAGGCAAGATTAAAATAATTAGCGGATGAAATCGGCAAGCCGATGATGCGCGACTTAATTCCGTCAACATCTACTTTTACGACCATTTCTTTTTTATCGGGTTTTGACGGTTCGCCTTTCTTGGCATCTTTGGATTCGGCCTTTGTTTCCTCTTTTTTTATCTCAACTTCATCATTTTTCAGCCTGAACGGCGACTCAGTATCTTTGGAAAGAGTGAGTAAGTACACGCGTTCCATATCCTGATACGCGTGGTTCCACTCCGTCTGACTGTAGATTGGATTAAAATCCCGGCTGGATGCAAAGAGCAGGTACTTCCCATCACTGCTAAAAGCCGGACTATTCGCATCATACCAGCCGTCCGTTACGTCAAACGATTTTTTCTGTTCAAGGGAATAAACATAAATTTTATTCATCCCCTCGTCTTCCGGTTTGCCGTACGTTATCCACTTACTGTCAGGCGACCACCCGTATTGTGTAATTTCCCATGCGGAGGCTTTTTCAACTTCAGTGATCGTTTTCGTATTCACATCCACATAACGAAGCCTGAGCTTTTTATCGCCCCAGAGAATCTTTTTACTGTCCGGCGACCAATAAATTGAATAGTAATAAGTATCCGCTCCTTTGGTGACCTGCGTTGGTTTCGCGCTTCCGTCTTGTGGAACGATCCAGACTTCATTTTCTCCGGATTGATCTGAAACAAATGCGATCCATTTTCCATCCGGCGACCATTTAGAATCGCGTTCATGTACGCCCGAGCTTTGCGTCAGATTCCGCGTGATGCCGTTTTTGACCGGAACGGTAAAAACATCACCGCGTGCGCCGAACAATGCGCGTTTGCCGTCGGGCGAAATCTCGTAATTACTAATGCTCCTGCTTACATTGATCAATCCGCCGCGTCCGGCCGTAAAATCTTCCTTTATATGAATAGGCACTTTCACGGCTTTTTCACCCGCAAGATCAAAGCGGAAAATAGATCCTCCGTTCTCGAATACAATCGCGCCTTTGCCTATTGAAGGGAATTTGATGTCGAAATCGGCAAAGCTTGTGTGTTGTTTGGTTTCTTTTGTTACCAGATCATACGAATACAAATTCATTCGCTTATTCGCATCGCGATCCGATAAAAAGTAGATCTTGTTCCCGGACCACATTGGAATAATGTCCTGGGCATCGTTATTCGTAATATTTTCTATTTTTTTGGTGTCAAAATCATAGACCCAGATATCGTCCGCCATACCTCCGCGGTACCTTTTCCAGGTTCGAAATTCACGGAACACTCGGTTGTAGGCCATTTTTTTATCATCGGGTGAGAATGAACAAAATCCGCCGCGCGGCAGCGGCAGTTCACTCGCAGGACTCCCGTCGATATTAACCGAGT
>JAEUSK010000062.1 GCA_016787925.1 bacterium
TGGCGGTACACGGTTTTGCTGCCGGAACAACCGGCAAAAAAAAAGGCGAAACAAACCCATGCCAATGGACTCAAATAAAAAAGCATTTGGATTTAACCTTGCTTAACTGTCTTCATCACCGCATCAAATACGTTTTGATAAGTTCCGCACCGGCAAAGATTGCCGCTGGTGGCTAATTTTACATCTTCCAAAGTTGGCTGGGAATTATGATCCAAAAGGTTTTTGCAGCTCATGACCATGCCGGGCGTGCAGAATCCGCATTGCATGGCATCATGTTCGATGAACGCCTCCTGCAGAGAATGGTATTTGCCGTTACTTTCCAGTCCTTCTATCGTTTCGATTTCTGCGCCAACGGCGTCCATCGCTAAAGTCATGCAGGATGTCTGCGTTTTTCCGTTTAGGATCACTGTGCAGGCTCCGCAGGCGCCGCGCTCGCACCCGGTTTTCGTTCCGGTCAGATGAAGTTGATCGCGCAAAACCTCAACCAGTGTGGTTCTGGGCTCGGCCAGCGCCCGATGGTTCTTGCCGTTCACACGCAATGAAATTTGCTGCGCATCCGGGCCGGCGACGGTACCCTGGGCCGGCGCACAAGAGGCTTGAATTGTTCCAAGCAGTCCTTCGCTTCCCGCCGCTATGCCAATAGATGTTATGCCGAAGCCTTTCAGGAATTTTCGCCGGGTAATGCCGGCCGGATTTACTGAACTGTTCTTTTTTGATTTTTTCATGCGTTTATCCTTTTGACGGGTTCAAAATAATTCGGTCTGACAAACAGCAAAATGCGCGAACAGGTATTCGCTCTATTAAGATGAGTTGTTCCTTCTACGGAAATACAACGAAAAAAGTTACTATTTGGGGCGTAGCATATGGTTAAAATATAGAAGTAAAAAAATAGAACTCAAATTTTATTCTTAAAAAAATATTTATACAAGATGCCGTTTGCCGCTCCGACGATGGCAAATACGATAAGGCCGTCAGCGATACTATAATAATAAAACTCTTTCGGATGGCTATAATGATTCATGTAAATTGCGCTGACGCTGGCGAAGAATAAGAACAAGATTCCAAACAGGCGTACGCTTTTCAACAGGTCAGATCCCCTTAAATCCGGTCGTGCAATATGAAACAGCCATACACAAACGAACCACATCATAAAATTATAGAAATAACTCGCGGCCCAGTCCGACGCCAAGAAGTCGTTTTTGAAATAAGCAGAAGATGAAAGCATAGACTCCGCCATTCCGTCAAAAATAAGAAATGCCTCGATCGGAAAGCCCAGGACATATCGGATGACATTGAGAAGCACCGCAAGGAGCAAAAGCTTGGAAAAAGTTCTCATACTATATTTATAGGATTGATTTTACAATAAAATAATGTCAGGGATGTCATACTGCAAGTATTTTATTTTGTAAGATCAGCAACTATCGGGTGGATCGTAATCATCTTTTTTCTTTTATTATGTAAATTAAACGGGATCAATGGATCATTCCAGAAAAAATGGAACTTGACTCATTGATTTTATGACATTATGTTCACCGGTGCTTTTGGATGCAAGCAGGTAAAGCGCCATTCCATTTTTCAAACGTTGGAGAATTTATGGATCATTGGTTAAGCCACCGTATGAAAATCATCATAGCTTTTTTGGCGTTGTATCTGATATGGGGATCGACGTATCTGGCGATTCGTTGGGGTGTGGAATCGATTCCGCCATTCTTCATGGCAGGCTCACGTCATCTCGTCGCTGGATTGTTCTTATTCTTCATAATACGAAAACGCGACAAGAGCGAAATAACTAAAATTCATTGGCGCTCAGCTTTCATCATTGGCGGACTCTTGTTGCTGGGCGGTAACGGCGGCGTGACCTGGGCGGAACAGCATGTTCCATCCGGATTAGCGGCGCTGCTGGTTGCTACGGTTCCGCTCTGGATCATGATCTTAAGCTGGCTCCAAAAAGAAAATGTACGGCCGGGTATTCGTGAGTTTATTGGAATTATTCTGGGCCTCTTCGGATTAGCCATTCTTGTTGGGCCGGAGGAATTAGCTGGCGGTGAACGAATCGACCCGATCGGCGCCATCGCTTTGCTTATTGCCTCGCTGGCGTGGTCGTTCGGCTCACTGTACTCACGTAAAGCTCCCGTGCCGTCCTCGGCTTTTTTGAATACTTCCATGCAAATGATAGGAGGTGGCGTTTTGCTGATCATTCTCGGTTTTGTGACCGGCGAATCGGGCAGGTTGAATGTAAGTGAAATTACCGCACGCTCCTTTTTTTCTTTGGTCTATTTGGCTGCGTTCGGTTCGCTGATAGGATTTTCAGCATATATTTGGCTGCTCAAAGTCAGCACTCCGGCAAAGGTAACAACGTATGCGTATGTTAATCCGGTTGTGGCGGTTATTTTTGGGTGGCTGTTGGCCGGTGAGGAACTTTCGATGAGAACGATTCTGGCCTCGGTAGTTATTATCGGTTCTGTGGTTATCATTACGTTGCCCAAAAATTTGAATGGATGGAGAAAACCTTTTTTTGTTTCAAAAACACCGATTGAGCCCACGTGAATTTTGTGGATCTGTGTTTTGAAATATGATATTTAATTAATTTTTCTTAAAGCCATTAGCGAAAGAGAACTATGCGTCGCATAAAATTTATTACGTTACTGACGGTAAGTCTGCAGTTATTTTCCTGTCAGAAATCCCGGAGCACTGCTGAAAAACCGCCATATGATTCCTTGACCATGAAAATGACCGCGAGCGGCATGCAGGATTATCCTGCCTACCAAATGTTGTACGAACT
>JAEUSK010000070.1 GCA_016787925.1 bacterium
TGTACAGACCGGAGAGATAGGTAACAGGTGTTCGGGGACATAGGTAACGGTTGTTTGTTTAAACATGGGTTAATTGGATTTATCATTCAAGTCAATTTCAGAGATTTTAGAGTGCATGAAGAATACATCAAAAACCCCGTCTCTTTGGGTTGGTTTGAGAGCAACCGGCAAACCTCGAAAAGCTTTACCGATTTTAAATACTCGATTATGAAAATAGATTTCTCCATTGATCTGAACTTTTCGTATTGGATCAGAGACGTTGTATTCGATTGCCGGAAGTGATTCCGGAAAAATTCTTTGACTTATTTGATAACGACTAGCTGGAACCTCGCCACCGAGGGCTTCATGCGGACGTTCAAGGTTATAGACCATACGCCAGCGCTCAAAATGCTGTTGGCAATCAAAGAACGTATTAAAATAACGTCCGGTAATAGCTTCGGCTTTTAAAGTGCGATGAAAGCGTTCGTCTTTACCCATGGTTTGGGGATGTCGTGGACGCGAATGGCTAACGATTACGCCCAAACGCATGAGCCAGACATTCAGGCCGGTGTAGCTTTCACAGTCTAAAGTACCCCAAGGCGAACCATTATCGGTGATAATACATACCGGCAAGCCATAACGTCGAAACACGGCGGTGAGATATTGTTCTACGGTATTTCGGGTCTGATCCACACAGGCATATAGACCGAGATTAAAACGGGAATGATCATCTAAAATGGTTAAAGGATGACATCGCTTGGAACCGATGGGAAAATGGCCCTTGAAATCCATCTGCCATAAGTCATTGGATGTGGTGGCTTCAAAGCGTTGCCAAGCTTTGTGCTTGGTAGATTCCAAAGGGTCAATACATCCGTGGCGATGCAGGATTGAGGTAATAGTGCTTACGCTGGGCCAATGACCTCCCTGCGTAGCTTCCAGTCGTCTGCGGAGTTTACGGGCTCCCCAAGCCGGATGAATTTCTCGTAATCGAACAATGGCGTCTTCGATCTTCGATGAAGTCTGGTTCGGACTGTGACGCGGGCGACGGGATAGATCTCTTAAGGCATCAGTCCCTTTTTTTTGATATCGATGGAGCCATTTGTACCCTGTTTTGGTACTGATATTGTAACGGCGACATATCGCATTCATACAAACGTCCTCTTGGGAGGCTAAATAAATAAATTCACTACGTAGAGACATGAGGTTAACTTCTTTCCATGGCATGATTATTACTCCTTACTTTGTAACTAATCATACCAATGTAAGTGTTACCTATGTCTCCGAACAACCATTACCCATGTCCCAGGTCTGTACACGCCTTGCCAAGGCGGGGGCGTGTACTAGCTATGCTAAGTGCTTCGTCGAAGTGGGGGCGGTTGATGGCGATGTTCCCAAGACCACATTAATTCATCTGTATCAATTCTATTTTTTGAAAGCCACGAATCCTTATGTCCCAAAAACTTGCACATATCGCCATCGTAGTTTCCGATTACGATGAAGCGATCGAATATTACACGAAGAAATTAGGATTTGTTCTGGTGGAAGACACGAAACTCAGCGACGTGAAACGCTGGGTTATCATGTCGCCGCCGGGAGGAGACGGATGCAGTTTACTGCTCGCCAAAGCCGCGAATGAGAAACAGATGTCGCGTATCGGCGATCAGACGGGCGGGCGGGTGTTTTTATTTTTGCACACCGACGATTTCACAGGCGACTATGAACGAATGAAAAAAACCGGCGTAGAGTTTTCCGAAGCGCCCAGACACGAATCGTACGGACGCGTAGTGGTGTTCAAAGATCTGTATGGCAATAAGTGGGATCTGATAGAGAAAGCGACTCTTTAAAAGACACGGGAGAAATGAAAAACATATAACAAGAAATGAATAACAGAAAAGCGGAGCTGAATGCATTCAAATGATAAATATTTGCTTAACAATATTTAGCCGTGAGTAGAAGGAGAAGTCATGGGAAAACTAAAAATAGGAATAATTTTTGGGATATTCATGGGCTTGACAAGCTGCCGCGACGCTGACGACACGCCAATGCGAACGCCCAATCTTCAGGCGCCTATAGTGACGGGTTTGTATGTGACCAATGATTTTGTTACGCTGGAAACATGGCGGGAACCTTCGAGCGGCGGAAATATCGGAGTATTTCCCAGCATTACGAGTATGAGATGCGCAACACGCTTTATTCTTCCTGAAACAGGCAGCGCAACTGTGTGGATTACGTCGGCATATTTGAAAAATGGCAATCTGCTGAATTCATTAGGAGCAGGACAGTTTGCCAACATCCCCGGCGTTGCTGTTTGGACGTACTCGGAACAAAATTATTCAGGCGGGGTGCTAAATTCCGTTCAATGGGATCTGAAAGACGATCAGGGAAATAAAGTTAAACCTGGATTCTACCGGGTTTTTGTTCAAACGGATGACGATGTTCTTTTTACCGATATGTTCGTATACCATGATTGTTCGGATATCCCGCACGATATAAAAACCCATATTTGTAATTAAGGAGAATTTATGAAAACAGTTCTTGTATTGTTTTGTCTGCTGTTCTCGAACATCGTTTTCTCTCAAGATCAGGTAATCCAAAGAAAAATCGGCTTGGCCACTTCACTTCAAAAGGAACAACTCGATATTTCCATACCGGTTCGCACATCGGAATATTTCGTAATAGCGCCGTCCATCAAAGTTATTTATGTTGAGGATGCAGGAACGGAATTTGGATTCGGTGCGGCGGTAAAATATTATTTCCGTAATACAAAAATAGCTCCGTATATGACCACGAGAGCTTCCCTGTTTGGTCTTGAATCGAAGTTAGATGATTCATGGCTAGATTTTGGATTTGGTATCGGAGCAGGTGCGGATTATTTTTTTGACCCCAATTTCAGTATCGGTATAGAAGCACAGGTCAACGGCACCGTTTCTGATAAACAGTCTTATCGATTCGGAAATCCCGGTGGAACAAATGTCAATACAGCAACAGCGATCACGGCGTCGATATACTTTTTTTGATTACTTACATTGAATAAATAAGCTATTGTAGATCTTCTACTTTTCAGCCAGGAACGTATTATTATGAAAACACATTTTATTTGCTTGTTACTGCTCTTGATACCGACGTCCATTTTTTGTCAGGGTGAATATCTAAAGCCCGGACAAAGCGGGCAGATCTTCAGCATCGGATACTCAAAAGATGAAGGCGCAAGGTCTTATTTCGGAACGGCCGGATTTTCATACCGAACTAAATTTGAATGCGGCGTAGACGTCGGAAGAACCACTTCTCCGAAACCAGAATTCGGCTCCAAAATCCAGACAACCGGTATAGCTCCATACATAGCATTCCATGATAAGAATGAAGAGTACGCATCATTTATCATGGGCATTAACCGTGAGTGGGCGACACACTCCTCAAAAGATTTAGACAATGAAGACCTGAAGCTTTCATCCAATTCGTATGGCGTATTTCTAAAGCTATACCGGGAATTTTCTGTTTCAACAAGAACATCCGTTGTCCCTTACGTGGTGTTCGGCTATGACATGATAAAATCAACGTTAGAAGATGATAACGGCAGTAAGAACTCGGACGACCAGAATGTGCGGTCATTCGATATTGGATTGCCTCTGACATATACCAATCGGGACGGTAATAAAGTAGTTGCACTGCCGGCGATGGTCTACGCTAAAAAAAACGTTACATTCAGCGTTAGTATCGGATTTGTTTTTTCAGGGACAAGGATATAGCAGATAATAGCCGGCCACTTGCTTCATGACAAGTCTGAAATGAGTTCACTCACATAAACAATGTTATATGAAACAGATTCTTGAAACAAAACGCCTGACGATTCGCGAATTGAATTCCGATGATGCAGAATTTATACTAAAATTGGTTAACACCCCGACGTGGTTAAAATTTATCGGCGACCGCGGCGTTAAAAACTTAGACGACGCGAAAAAATACATTGAAAACGGGCCGGTTAAAAGTTATGCTGATAATGGCTTCGGACTTTATTTGATGGAATTGAAAAACGGGAAGGTGCCCATCGGCATGTGCGGACTTATCAAAAGAGATTTTCTGCAGGATCCGGATATCGGCTTTGCCCTTTTGCCGGAACACGAAGGCAAGGGTTACGGCTACGAATCCGCGTCGGCCGTGCTTTCGTACGGGCAGAAAAAATTGGGATTAACGAAAATCGTTGCGATCACAGTCAAAGAAAATGTGAATTCCATTCACTTGCTTGAAAAGATCGGCTTGCATGAAGAAGGTACGGTCGTGTATCCCGGAACCAATGAAGAGCTGTTATTATTTGGTGTGGAATTCAACGGACAGGAAAAATGAGAACGAACAAAATCATCGGCATAATCGGTCGAAGCCCTATTAACCCGTTCATGTTTGTAGTTGGAAAGTTAGCATTCATAGCCTCCGGATTCTTTTTCCTCATAGCCCTAATAACTCCGGTGAGCTTGCTCTATGATAGCCGTGTGACATCGATCATTGGAATAATATTGCTCGTTACGGGATTTTGTTTGGCCGGCTTCGCGTTGTTTCATTTGGGAGAATCCGTGGCGGTCGGACTTCCCGATCGGCAGACCGCCCTCAAAACCCACGGACTCTACCGATTCAGCAGGAACCCCGTTTACATGGGAGGCATCCTGATGTGTATCGGCTCCTGTTTATACGCCATCCATGTTCTGAATATCTTACTGTTTATGATTGCGCTAGTGATTCACCATGCCATTATCCTTAAAGAAGAAGAATACTTAGAAAAGAAATTCGGGCCGGATTGGCTGGAGTATAAAAAACGCGTTCCGAGATACATTGGAATTTGAACAGCTTACCACTCAAAATTCCCACACGACTCCCACAAACGGCGTGATACCGAGCCATTTTTCTTTTTGTTTGTACCAGGTAAAA
This sequence comes from bacterium, assembly GCA_016787925.1. Lineage (GTDB taxonomy): Bacteria > CLD3 > CLD3 > SB21 > SB21 > SB21. The sequence continues at coordinate 4,897 of JAEUSK010000070.1, forward strand.
TCGCTCGCGCTGGATGATGTAATTTCATGATCCTGGCCGCTGACATTTGTATGATTCAATACGTTGATCACATGCAGAAAGGCCGTAATTTTTCCTTTCGACGTGTAAAAATATTTATTGATTCGGGCATCCAGTCGCTGATACGACGGATAACGGCTGGTATTGAATGTTCCGTAATCATGAAAATAGGCATACGTGCCATCCGGCCTCTGCAGACGAACTAAGTCAAAATCGGTAAATGACCAGCCGCTGCGGTATTGCCAGGCCAGATTAAACTGCCATCCCGGATTCAGGCGATAGTACGCGTCTATATTAAGCGTGTGCCGCTGATCCCACGGCCTGGACTGCACGCCGGTTCGCGCAGTCATATTTCCTGCAAAAGTAACATCCGTTATGTTATCGGTAGCTTTCGATAATACGTAACTCAGCCACCAGGAAAATTTTTCTCCGGAATCGTATTTTAAGTAAAACTCCAACCCCTTGGCCGCGGCATTATTAACCGACAGCTTGACCAGATCGTCTCTCGACTCCAGATAGAATTCATCGATATCTGCTCCTAACGTGGCATAAGTGATCGGTACCCGGGTGATTCTTTTTAAATACGCCTCGCTGCGGAAATAAAGCCCATTATCAAATTGGTGATCTAGGCCGAACACAAAATGTTCTGCTTTCTGAGCGCGAAGCATTGACGTTTCTTCAAATTGAATTCTCAATTCGTCAGGAGATTGTGTTTGATAGTAATATCCCCAACCGCCCCTCAGAGAAGTCTTTTTTGTAACCGAGTAGAGTGCGTTAACCCGCGGGCTCCATAATCTTTCCTGCGTGTAGGACGCGTAATCATAACGTATACCGGTTTCCAGTGT
>JAEUSK010000084.1 GCA_016787925.1 bacterium
AAATAAAATGAAACGGTTACTTACAATTGTATCACTGTGCTTAATAACAGTAAACGCAATTCAGGCTCAGCAAAAAGAATATCCAACCTCAAGATTTTACACCGAGGCCGGTTCCGAACCGCGGGAGCGCGTGGTGGATTTTGAACGCATGCGGCTAGAGGTTTCATTCGACGCGCCGAAAGGGCTCGTCAAAGGAAAGGTGACACACTATTTTTCTCCGCTGAGAAAAGAGGTGAGCGAAATTTATTTTGACGCGGTCGGTATTCGTGTTCAACAAGCTTTGCTGAACGGCAAAACGGTTGAATATGTGAATAACGGAAAAAACATTACCGTTTATCCCAAGCCGGCATTGGAATGGAATACGAAAGACAGCATTACTTTTATTTACGAATCAAATCCACGGGAAGGTATCTATTTTGTAGGATGGAACGATCCGAAAAATATCATGCGTAAGCAGATATGGACTCAGGGCGAAGATATTGATCACCGTAATTGGATCCCGATGTATGACGAACCTAATGACAAAATGATTACCGAAACGGTCGTTACCTTTGACAAAAATTACCGCGTTATCTCCAACGGAAAAAAATTTTCTGAAAAAGAAAATAGGGACGGAACAAAGACGTGGCATTATGCGATCACTAAACCTCATTCCAGTTATCTGCTGATGCTCGCTATTGGAAATTATGATGTCAAAAATATCAAATCGAAAAGCGGAGTGCCGATCCAGCTTTGGTATTATCCCGATCAGGCGGATCGTGTAGAACCGACGTATCGGCGCACGGCGGATGCCTTGGATTTTCTGGAAAAAGAAATAGGAATTCCATACCCATGGACCAATCTGGCCAATATTCCTGTTTCAGATTTTGTAACGGGCGCCATGGAAAATACGACGGCGATATTGTTCGGTGATTTCTGGTATCTCGATGAGCGCGGTTTTCTCGACGACATTTATATCGATACCGATATTCACGAACAGGCGCATCAATGGTTCGGTGACCTTACCACGATGCGCAGCTGGAAAAGCCTCTGGCTGAATGAGAGTTTTGCCACGTACTATGGGAAGATGGGCTGCAAGAAATTTTTTGGTGAAGAATTTTATCAGTGGAATCGCCGTGATGAACATGAGAAGTCCTTGCGGGCATCGGAATCCGACCGCCTCCCGCTTGTGCATACCGAAGCAGGAGCAACGAGGTACTATCCCAAAGGCTCTGCAGTGATCGACATGATGAATTACGTTTACGGCGAAGACGCCTACCGGCGTGTCATTTATCATTTTTTAAGTCACCATCGTTATCAGAATGTGGAGACCAACGATCTGTATCAATCCTTTATGGATACGCTGGGCGTAACACCGGATTGGTTCTTTGACCAGTGGATCTACCGCGGAGGCGAACCGCATTATGAGGTCAATTATTTTGACGTAAAGGAAGACAACCGGCGCACGGAAATCATAGTAAACCAAATTCACGCGATGGACGAATTGACCAAAGCATTTAAAATGCCCATAGTGTTTGAGGTTCATTATACGGACGGAACAAAGGACAGCGTGCGTGAGTGGATCGAACAGGCTGCGCAGAAAATGGTCATTCCCAATCGGGACAACAAGACTATCGATTTTGTATTATTCGATCCGGGAGATTGGATTCTTAAAAACGTGACATTTGAAAAATCGCTGAACGAACTGAAGGCTCAGGCCATTCGCGCCACGAACATGATCGACCGTTATGATGCGGTTGTTGGGATGCGATCACACCCGGCGGCAGATAAACGCGATCTGTTGTTAGAAGTGTATGCGAGGGAGAAATTTCACGCGATTAAGGATGAAGTGATTTCGCAACTGATCAATGACGATAATGAAAAAAGCATTCAGCTCATGCGCTCGGCTCTCCATGATCCTTCTGCGGACGTTCGGAAGGCGGTTATTAGCAATATAAGCACAATCCCGGAATCCTTTCGCACCGCATTTGAATCGTTATTAGCAGATTCGTCGTATGTAATAGTGAATACCGTATTGACAAAACTCACCGACCAGTTCCCACAATACACGGACCGTTATCTTGAGTTAACAAAAAATCAATACGGGCTTGCCAATGAGATCAAATTTAACTGGTTAGAAATTAAAGTGAAACGCGGAGACAAGGCGGCCTTACAGTCCATTGTGGAATATACAAGTAATTCTTATCCGGCCTCATGGCGGCGGCAGGCATTCAGAATACTTAAAAGATTCAACTATATGGACGATACCGTTCTCGCCAATATGTTTGATGCGCTTCTCTATGCGGCAGGTTTTCTGAATCCTTCAGTCAAACCGGTCGCGGATTATTTTTACGAGCAATACGAATTTAAAGATAAGATACAAACCTATTATGAATCCCGACAATGGGAACCCTGGCAAAAGGATATTTTGCGGAAAGTGGTGAAGTAGTTTATGCATCCGCATGAAAAAGTTATCGAAACATTTTATTCGGCGTTTCAAAAACGCGACGCATTGGCGATGAAGGATTGTTATGACGACGATGCGGAATTTTCCGATCCCGTATTTCAAAATCTGAAAGGCAAACACGTTTCGGCGATGTGGCGGATGTTGTGTGAACGCGGCAAAGATCTGAAAATCGAGTTCAGTGACATTCAAGCGGACGAACATGCCGGGAAAGCGCATTGGGAAGCTGTTTATACATTTTCCGGAACCGGAAGGAAAGTTCACAATAAGATCGACGCCGCGTTTGAATTTAAGAACGGTAAGATCGTTCGCCACAAAGACGTCTTCGATCTCTGGCAGTGGACAAAAATGGCGCTCGGTTTCAAAGGCCTGTTATTAGGCTGGACGCCGATGGTTCAAAACGCAATTCGAAAGCAAGCCGATCAATCATTGGAGAAATTCATAAAACATGAAAACATTTCTTGAAGAATTCAGACAAACGCTGGAAAATGCCGCCGGCAGGCTTCAGCAATTGAGTGACGAACAAAGCCGTATTTCAAAAACACCGGGTAAATGGTCGGCTAAGCAGATCATGGGCCATCTGGTAGACTCTGCCGGAAATAATCACCAGCGGTTCGTTCGCGCGCAATTCAAAGACGATCTTGTTTTTCCGGGGTATGAACAGGAAGAATGGGTGAAAGTTCAGAACTACGAAACGGAAAACTGGCGTGAACTTATCCAACTGTGGAAATCATATAACCTTCACATCATCCATGTTGCCGAAAATATTCCGGTCGATATTTTAAGAAAGAAACGAGTTAAACATAATTTACATCAGATCGCATGGAAAACCATTCCTGAAGAAGAGGCTGTGACACTCGAATATTTTATACGCGATTACGTGGGGCATTTAAAGAATCATCTGGAACAAATCTGGTCGCAGTATAAGATATGAACCTTGAATCTATACGTGAATATTGTTTGCGCAAAAAAGGCGTAACCGAAGATTTCCCTTTTGACGAGGAGACGCTGGTGTTCCGCGTCATGGGAAAGATATTTTTATTGGTAGGCATTGACCCGGCAGAATATATTAATCTCAAGGCCGATCCGGAAAAAGCGATCGAATGGCGGGAACAATATGAAGGCGTGAGGCCGGGTTACCACATGAATAAAAAACACTGGAACAGCGTGTACCTCGACGGATCGGTTCCGGACAAAATGATTTTGTTCATGATCGATCATTCGTATGAGTTGATCGTGTCGGGATTGAAGAGGGCGGATAGAGAGAAATTGAATAAAAAAAAGTGAGTACAGCTATAGAGCTGCACCTTTATTTACGCGTCATTTTTTTCTTTTTGAGCAAGTAATTACTTCACTCTTCTTGCGATCTCCGCGCCAAATTCTACAGTTCCGCTTTTTGAATTTTTATTCAAATCCGGCGTGACAAATTTTCCTTCTTTGATTATCTCACGCACCGCTTTATCCACGCGCACAGCCGCTTCATGTTCGCCGAGATACTCCAGCATCATCACGCCGCCCATGATCACTGCAGTAGGATTCGCAATATTTTTTCCTGCGATATCCGGCGCGCTGCCGTGAACTGCTTCGAATATAGCGGCCGTTTTGCCGATATTAGCGCCTGGAGTTAATCCAAGGCCACCCACAAGTCCCGCGGCCAAATCCGATAAAATATCGCCAAAAAGATTCGTGGTCACCATGACGTCAAATACCGTAGGATCCATGACCATCTGCATCGCGCAGGCGTCGATGATCTTATCCTGAAATTCGATTTCAGGATATTCTTTCGCTATTTCGTGTGCAACTTCCAGAAACAAACCGGATGTACATTTCAGAATATTGGCTTTGTGAACCACGGTTACACGTTTGCGTTTATTCTTGCGCGCATATTCGAAAGCATAACGTATTGATTTTTCTGCGCCCGAGCGTGTGATGATGGCGGTACTTTCCGCGGCAATGTTAATTCCGTCGGCTTTTATAAAATGCTCAATGCCGGAATAGAGTCCTTCCGTGTTTTCACGAACGATCATGATATTGACATTTTTGTATCGCAAGTCCAGTCCTTCAAAGGAGGTTGCCGGGCGAACGTTAGCATACAACTCAAATTCCTGTCTTAGCGCAACATTCACGCTGCGATAGCCGATGCCCACCGGCGTAGTCAATGGGCCTTTAAAGGCGAGGCGAGACTTGCGGATCGATTCCAAAGTTTCGAACGGGATCGGCGTGTCAAATTTTTCAACCGCCGCCATACCTGCGAGCCGTTCCTCCCACTCAAATTTTACTCCCGTCGCGTCCAGAACTTTGACAGCGGCCTCCATGATCGAAGGGCCGATGCCGTCGCCCGGAATTAATGTGACATTATACATGCTTAAAACTCTCCTAATACTTATAAATAATTATTCTTGTTCAAATTCCAATACTCAGTGTTTGGCCATTGGAATTTATTTAGAATTTGCTTTTTGTGCTTTGGAAATTAGAATGGCTTCCGCTTCTTTCAGTTGTTCAATGGTATTGATTCCGGAGATCTCACGATAATCTTCCGTGACGTAAGCGCACACTTTCTTTTTTTCATAAATTAATACGTTCAAGACATCGGGTAAATAATATTCGTTCTGCACGTTATTCGAATTGATTTTTTTCAGCGCATTGAATAATTCACGCGAACTAAACAGGTAGATACCTGAATTTATTTCTGTAATTTGTTTTTCAACATCGGACGCGTCCTTATGCTCGACGATTTTTTGAACCGATTGATCGGCATGTCGAACCACACGTCCGTATCCGGCGGGATCAGGCATGTGCGTTGTGAGAACCGTTGCGTCCGCGTTTTGCTGCGCATGCATTTGAATCAGGTGTTTCATGGTGCCGTACGTCAGCATCGGCACATCGCCTGATAAAACCAGAACGGAACCGTCATAATTCTTCAAGAGGCCTTCCGCCTGCATAACCGCGTGGCCCGTTCCCAACTGCGGTTCTTGAATGACAAATTCAATTTGTTCATTCTTCAGCATGCCTTTCACATGTTCTTTCTGGTGTCCGATGACGGCAATGACACGATCGGAGCCAAGGTCTCTCGCCAGCTTGATTACATAATGGATCATGGGCTTTTCGTTAAGCGGATGAAGAACCTTTGCCAGATCGGATTTCATGCGGGTACCCTTCCCCGCCGCCATGATCACGGTAACAAAGCTCATTGTGGTTTCCATGTGATGAAGTACTGAAAAGTTCCCCCCGCATCGACCGTGTAGTTTGAACGAACAACAAAATCTTTGATTGCCTTCGTTTCAAGGACCTTTTGAAAATATCCGACGGTAATGTATTGCAGCTCGGGGATCAGATAATTTATGATGACGTTCACCTGCGCATCACCGGGCGTGTTTTTTATATTTACAATTTCACCTTCCGAGTAATAGGATCCCCAACCTTTAGAAATAAGGCTGATCGTACGTTCAACGGAGCCCCAACCCAGCACATAGGCCATAAGCCCCTTCAGGTGCGATTGCGCGGTGAATTTGCCGCTGTCAATGCAGACCTGTTCGGTGGTTAAATTTTTTTCTTTTTTCGCCTGTACAATCATGGCTTTTATCAACGCGTTATATATGCTGCAGTCATACCAGGTTGCACTGGAAATCATGCGCAGCATATGATCCGGCGTAGCAAAATATTCCTCAAGAGTATAATTGCCTTTGATCATTTTTCGCAGTTCAGGCGCCGGTAATTGTTTCAGAATTTCCATCCAGTTTAGCTTCAGATGCTGGATGAACTGTAATCTCGCGATCAACAGTGAGCCTTTGACCGACTTTTTTGGTTTTTCTCCGAATAACATTCGACCTCATTCTAAAAAGGTTATTAAAGGATAATATTATCAATAAGACGAGTCTTTCCAAAATACACGGCAAGCGCGATCAGCGTATTCTGAAGAACTTCGGGTGTTTCCTGTAGTGTCTCCGTATTCACCACGGTAATATAGTCAATCTTTGCCAATGGATTTCGTTGAATATATGTACGCATCGCCTCAAGAATAACCGCGCTTCTTTTTTCGCCTGCGTTAATCATTTTTTTTGCCACTTCCAATGACTGCGACAGACATACGGCCTGGCCTCGCTCGCCGGCGCTGAGGTATGCGTTTCTCGAACTCATGGCCAATCCGTCAATTTCACGAATGATCGGCGCCATGATAATTTCCGTTTCCATCATTAGATCCTGTACCATCCGGCGAATGATAAAACATTGCTGAGCGTCTTTCTGTCCAAAAACGGTGACTTGCGGACTCACGATATGCAGCAGCTTTGCAACAACAGTCGTCACACCGCGAAAATGCGTTGGCCTGGTTATACCGCACATGACCGAACTTAAATCCGCAACCTCAACAAAAGTCTTAGCGTTGGCAGAATACATGTCTTCCGAAGACGGGTGAAATACAACATCCACGCCGGCATCCTCGGCTAATTTTTTATCCAGTTCCCACTGACGGGGATACTTGTCAAAATCCTCGTTGGGCGCAAATTGCAGCGGGTTCACAAAAACGCTCATGACGGCCGTGTCGCATTTTCCATGCGAACGCGCTACGTCTATCAGGCTCAGATGCCCCCGGTGCAAGCAGCCCATGGTTGGAACAAAACCGATACGTTTTTCCCGGCGTCTCGCGCTTTGAGACCATGCATTCATTTCTCCGGGCGATGTGATTACAATCATGAATAGAACCGTTCTTTATTCCGTTATTTCGCCCGCGAGGGACAATGTAAAATTATTTCTCACTTTTGCTGTATTTCCTTCAAATTGTCCGAGAAGATACATCGCTTTGGTAATGGCAGCTTCCGTTGTCATATCTCCGCAGGTCATGGCACCTGCATCGAGCGCTTGTTGGCCGCAGTCGTATAAGTGCAGATCCACGGAACCGTTCATCGACTGGCTGGTTATTGCAACCAATTTTCCGGAATGCGACATTTTTTTTATGAAAGGGATTACCGAATGTTCCAGAACGGGAACATTCCCTGCGCCAAATGCTTCCAGAATGATCACTTTCACATCGCTTTGGGTCAAGCTTTCAAAATACACAGGGTCTACGCCTGGAAAAAGACGCAGGCATAATACTTCGTTACTAAATGCTTTATCCAGCCTGAACATGCCGGCCGGCATACGATGGTTATTCTTGATCTCTATATGAAGTCCGACTTGCGCCAGCAGAGGAAAATTCGGAGAAGCAAATGCATCAAAATCATCAATACTGATTTTTTTTGCCCGATTTCCCCGAAAAAGTTTGTAATCAAAAAATACACACACCTCCGGAATGTCATATGTAGCGAGTTCTATCGCATTGATCAAATTACTTTTCGCATCCGTACGGATCGCGCTGAGAGGCCTTTGAGAACCCGTCAGAATCACGGGTTTCGGGAGATTATTCAGCATAAAAGAAAGCGCGCTGGCAGTATAACTCATCGTGTCCGTACCGTGGATGACAACAAAACCGTCGAAACGCTCCATATTGTTAGAGAGAAGAGTTCCGAGGTCTACCCAATGGTTGGTTGAGATATTTGAACTGTCTACGGTGAATTGACTCTGAAAATCAATTGCTGCAATATCGCGGACGCCGGGAACGTATTGGAACACCTCGTCGATAAATTGTGTGGATGCCACGTTCCCGCTTTTGCCGGGCGACATGCCCATGGTTCCGCCGGTATGGATCAATAATATTTTCTTCATAGGTCCCATTCGTTCTAAGGCGCTGAATTTACACGAAAAATATATTAATACAAACAAAAAATCCCTCCGTTTTGCGGAGGGATTTGTATCAAGATAATAATGTCAATTTTGACTAATGATCGCCGTCATCTTCATGATCGTCATCGTCGTCATATTCTTCGCCGTCATGATCATTATCTTTCATTGCTTTCTTGAAAGATTTCTTGATGTTATCGTCAATATCGCTTCGATTGGACTCATTCATCGGATCCAGATAGAGCCCGTCTTTCATAAACCAGCCCGCCGGTGCAACCAGCATGGTCGCATTTACGTCATTCGTTGAGTCCGTGACGATCAAAGGCGGATTGATCTCCAGTTCCTGCTCAATATCCTTTTTGCTTCTGTACAGAAATGGGGTACCGTTGTAAGTTCCGCGGATCACGACGGAAAATCGCTGATCGCTGCTTGCGCCTGCAACAAAATCCGTATCGGAAACAGCTTCATCGTCTTCCGGTTTGTGAATCTTGAATTTGATTTCATCATAGATCCCGTTAGGAATATCGGTGGCGGCTATCTGAGTCACTCCGCCATTCATGTCAAGATTGACTATGAAAGGCCCCACTTTGTAATCCAGGGAGTCTTCAACGTCGGTTTTGAACTTAATGTTCTTGAGCAGTACTTTGGCCGACGACAGGATGACGGTGTCAGCGGCCGTCTTTGCTAAAGCGGACATATCCACTTTCATGCTCAAGGAAGAACCGGGCGCGGCGCTTCCGTTCTTCTTGTCGCAGGCACTGAATGCAACAAGCATGCTCAGCGCGACGATCAATCCGTTGATTTTGAGAGAGTTTGCTTTCATGAGGGATTTCATAAATACTCCTTTGTTTTGGTGAATACCCCTGAGAGAATCTATATTAAAAAAATATATATTCTGGTTGCGACCATATACCAACTTAGTTATATATGCTGGGGCTAACTGTGATAGAGGTCACAGAAAAACAGATACTTTAATTAAAAATTATTAATGATAACTCTTCTTTACACATTTTAAGCATTAGTGAAAACAATAACTTATAAGACACAAATGGGTTATTCCTTTAGATCGGTTTCAGAAGTTCAAGATTTTACTGTCAATCATTGACCCTAACCGCTAAAGGACTAACCCGTTTTTTATAAGATAAAATATTAGGTGCTAGTCGTTCTCGTTTCCGTCTCTATCATTATCTTTGAAACCACGAAACGATTCTTTGATCGTATTTTCAATCGCGGAAACATTACTTGCGTTGACGTCCGTCGGATCAAGATATCCGCCGTCTCCGTCTGAAAACCAATTTGTTATGTTGACAGCCAATGTAAGATTGGCCGTTCCAATGCTGTCCGCGATGATTAATGCCGGATCAATATTAACAGACTGATTGATCGTGTTTCGTGACCTGTAAACAAAACGACTTGAGTTATAAGTTCCAATAATGATAATCGAATATCGATCATTTCCGCTTGAGCCTGTTATGAAATCAGGATCGGGGATGTTTTCGTTTGCATTGGGTTTATGTAACTCGAATTTGATGTGGTCATAGATGCCCTGGGGAATATTGGCGGCATCAACGGTTTGTACTGCGCCGTTGAGGTTTAAATTGACCACAATGGCGCCGGTTCTAAATTCTGATGAATCCGAATTTCCCTGGTTTTCGAACTTGATACGCGTTATGAGAATCTTAGCGGTATCAATAGTCAACGCGCCTGGAACGGATGATTTTCCAAGAACCTGCTCTGTCATGAAGCTTAAAGTAGCGTTGTCTGATTCCTTACTATCGGAACAGCCAATGAAAAACACAAAAACCATTGCGCTGATAACTAAATAATTTAATATGCTCTTCATGTAAACAATTCCTTTAATATAATTAAAATTAAAAAAAAATTGAAAATGAACTTCTGCTTAAGTTCATAGCTAATATGCATGACTTCTGCGAGAGTGAGTGTGACCGATGTCACAGACCAACATAATCTTACAATAAGATTACATAATGATTTATACAAAGTCTGAGGTCTTTCAGTCAGCGTCTGAAAAATTATTGACTACGTAAACTGCCAAAAGTTAAAACACACTTAACATATTTTGCAGGCTCGAATATCCATTCTGCCTCGGCGCCGTATGATTTCAGAATGGAATGTAATTGATCGTTTTGCAGTGGGATATTTGTGTTTTCGGTATGAACGATAAAAACCAGTTGATGTTTCGAATGATGGGAATCCAGATCTATCTGAATCTCTCCTGTGCCGGCGTCCTTCAAGTAATTGATAATATAATTAATCACCTTGATAAGAGGCTTAGAATCGTCGGATTCAATCGAACATCCGATGTCCAAACACAGATGCGACTTAAAATCTTTATTTTCTTTGATATGGAGAATAAGTTCGCGGAGGTCTATTGGCATAAAAAGTTTTTAATTATTTTTTCAGCATCGCCTCAAATACTTCTTCCAGTCTTCGAACGCCAAGAACTTTAGTTTCTTTCATTCCCGTAAGGTCTTTCGTATTACTTTTTGGAATGACGGCGCTTTCGAAACCGAGTTTAATCGCTTCGCGTATACGTCGTTCGGCAAAACTCACGGCGCGTATCTCGCCGCCAAGCCCGATCTCGCCCATCACGACGGTATACGGATCGATCATCGCATCACGATAGCTCGAAGCAATTGCCAGCGCGACGCCGAGATCCAATGCAGGTTCGTCAGCTTTGAGGCCGCCGGCGATATTCAGAAAAACGTCATGCTGGCCCAGCGGAATTCGCGCGCGTTTTTCAAGAACGGCGATCAGCAATTGCAGTCTGCGCAGATCAAAACCGGATGTCGTTCTCTGCGGCATGCCGTAGCTTGTAGGGCTGACGAGAGCCTGAATTTCCACCAGGAGTACACGCGACCCTTCCACGACCGGCACGACCACCGAACCGGGCTGATTCAAATGACGTTCCGATAAAAACAGTTCCGACGGATTGGAAATTTCTATCAGCCCTTTGTCACGCATTTCGAAAATCCCAATCTCGTTGGTCGAGCCGAACCGGTTTTTCGTTGCGCGCAGAATACGAAACAAGTGATTTTGATCGCCTTCAAATTGTAACACGGTATCGACGATATGTTCGAGTACTTTCGGCCCCGCGATCGCGCCGTCTTTCGTGACGTGGCCAACCAAAAAGATCGAAATGCCGCGTGTCTTGGCTAGATGCATCAGCAGCGCCGTACATTCGCGAACCTGGCTCACGCTGCCCGGCGCGCTTTCAATCTCGTCACGATATAACGTCTGAATCGAGTCGATCACGACGATTTGCGGCTTCGTTTGCATGATCTCCTGAAGGATCTTATTCATATTCGTTTCGGCGTACACGAGCATGTTATTGGTTTTCGCCACGATCCGTTCTGCACGCGATTTGATCTGATAAACTGATTCTTCACCGGAGATATACAACGTTTTCTGTTTAAGTTGAGCCGCCATCTGAAGCATCAATGTGGACTTGCCGATACCGGGTTCGCCTCCAACAAGGACAAGTGAACCCTTTACAATACCGCCGCCGAGAACGCGGTCAAATTCCGGAATCAAAGTTGAAATACGGTGATCGGTGTGAACTTCGATCTGATCCAATGTCTGCGCCGACTCACTGAGGTCCACGTAGGTTGAACTATCTACGTTTTTGAAACTATTCAAAATTTTGTCCGGGGAACGCGATGGCGCAGGCTGGCCGGAAACGGTTTCTTCCACGAAAGAATTCCATGTTCCGCATTCCGGACATTTGCCCAGTGATTTTGATGATTGGTATCCGCAGGATTGGCAGACAAATTGGGTTTTGATCTTGGGCATTCTATTTCTTTGTTAAGGAAGTGATTTCAATACCGGTTTTAGAAATTTCCACACCGTTTCTGCAATGATAACATGGCCCTGGGCTGTCGGATGAATTCCGTCCCGTTGATTGAGTTCCGGCCGGTCGCCAACGCCCTCGAGCAAAAACGGAATAAGACTCACGTTATTTTTTTTGGACAGTTCAGGATACATTTTGCGGAATTCAGCAGCGTAGGTGTCGCCCATGTTTGGCGGAACTTCCATTCCCGCGAGAATGATACGGATATTTGGATATTGCGCACGGGCTTTGTCGATAATGTCCTGCAGGTTTTGTTTGGTCAGATTCAGCGTGATGCCGCGCAGCCCGTCATTGCCGCCGAGTTCGATCACAAGAACATCGACCCGTTGTTTGAGAAGCCAGTCTATTCGGCGTAATCCGCTGGACGTGGTCTCACCGCTGAGGCCGGCATTAACGACTTTGAAACTCATTCCTTCGTTTTTGATTTTGTTTTGAATTAAAGAAGTGAACGCCTGCAACGGCTCCAGCCCATATCCCGCTGTGAGACTATTGCCCATAAAAAGTATCGTCTTAGCATCCGTCTCCTGCGCGGCAAGAAATGGTTGATAACCCGATAGAATAACTGCTAAAATAAAATATTTTATGCAAAACATAATAAAGGAAAAACCGTATTGTTTGTAATAATAAGTGTATTTAAGTTTGTGCAGCTAACAGAATCGTCCACAAAATACAAAATCCATTCGTTATGTCAAACATTTTACGTGTGCAGGAATTATCCAAATCCTACCGGAGCGGTTCGCGCGATCTCACCGTCCTATATGATGTTTCGTTTTCTATTCCCGGCGGCTCTACTTGCGCGGTGGTCGGCCCATCGGGCAGCGGAAAAACTACTTTACTCGGATTGTGCGCCGGACTTGACCATCCGAGCAGGGGATCGGTTCATTTAAACGATACGCAAATGGATCTTTTGGACGAAGATGCCCGCGCGTTGCTGCGAAATCAGCATGTAGGATTTGTGTTTCAGAATTTTCAACTAATACCGACGCTGACTGCGCTGGAAAATGTGATGGTGCCTCTGGAACTGAGAGGAGAATCGCGCGCGGATCTTCCTGCTCAAGCCTGGCTCGACCGGGTGGGGCTTGGCGATCGTATGGATCATTACCCCGTGCAGCTTTCCGGCGGAGAGCAGCAGCGCGTCGCGCTCGCTCGCGCCTTTATCAATCAGCCTAAAATATTATTTGCTGACGAGCCAACCGGAAATCTGGACGATGAGACCAGTCATAAAATTGTAGAGCTGTTATTTGAATTGAATAAAGAGATCGGAACGGCATTAGTTTTGGTCACGCATAATCTGGAGTTGGCTCAATTGACACAGCGGATCATTCGACTGCGTAACGGAAAAATAGTATCTGATGAACTGAACCAGGGTCAAGATAATTAATTATGTGAGGGAAATTGCCCACGAAAAACACGAAAAGTTTCGAAATGTTTTGAAAATATTTGAAGGGATTTTGATAACGAGCCATCCAAACAAGTTCGGGTTTCTACAAAGCTCGTGTCTTTAATGTCATTTGAATTTTCTTTCGTGTTATTTAGTGTGTTTCGCGGGCCAATAGTTTTAATTTCTTGTTTGAATGACTGGTATGAATTCCAAAAAATCTCATTTTACGATCACCGATCCCTGGATCTGGAAAATGGCCTGGCGCGACGGACGTCATCATTGGCAGAGATTATTTCTTTTTCTGCTCTCCATCGTTATGGGAACTGCGGCGCTGGTGGCGATACAGTCGATGAGCGATAATTTGAAAAGGGATATTGACGAACAGGCCAAGACCCTGCTCGGCGCCGATCTGGTCATTTCAAGCCGCCAGCCATTTTCATCTGAAGTCGAATCATTTATTGACTCGCTGGGGGGCAAACAGTCGCGCGAGATCACCTTTGCTTCGATGATCTATTTTAAAAAGAACAACGGGACGCGGCTTATTCAGGTCAAGTCTGTCGAAGGCGCCTTTCCCTACTACGGCGCACTGGAAACCGTACCGTCCGATGCGGCAGGATCGTTCAGGCAAGGCGGGCGGGCGTTGGTTGATCACGGGCTGATGTTGCAGTTCGGCGCCGAAGTTGGCGATACGATCACTTTGGGTTCGCACTCATTTGTTATCGAAGGGCGGCTGCAGAAAGTTCCGGGCGAATCCGCCGCAACGCAATTGGTCAGCCCGCCGGTGTATATCTCCATGCGCGACCTGGAGTCAACGAATCTGATGAAGCGAGGCAGCCGCGTGGTACATCGGGTGTACTTTAAATTCGATGAAAAAGTGGACATGGACGTTTTATCTGAGGAGATAAAACCAAGGCTTCGAGCCTATCAATTAGGATACGAAACGGTTGAATCGCGAAAAGCTAATTTAGGAAAAGTGTTTGGCGATCTTTACCGCTATCTTAATCTCGTAGGGTTTATTGCGCTGCTGCTCGGATGCTTGGGTGTGGCGAGCGCGGTACATGTTTTTATCAACCAGAAAATTCCTACGATCGCAGTTTTGCGTTGTATCGGCGCACGCGCAAAGGATACGTTTGCCATTCATTTGATTCAGGTGCTATGTATCGCGATGTTGGGCGCGTTTCTCGGCGCGGCGGCCGGTTCAGCCATACAAATTTTTCTTCCGGGGCTATTAAAAGAATTTATTCCGGTGGAGGTTAATCCGTATGTATCATGGAACGCCATTCTGCGCGGCCTCACGATCAGTTTATCCATGGCTCTGCTGTTTGCGTTATTGCCGCTGATTTCAATTCGAAAAGTATCTCCGCTGCACACGTTACGTTCGACGGTTAGTGAAAATAATTCGCGCGATATATGGCGCGGCGTGATATTGGTGTTGATCGTGGCGGTTGTCAGTATTTTTTCCGGAATGCAGATCGGACGCTGGTCGTATGGGATCGGATTTACCGCTGCGATGGCCGTGGTTTTCGGATTGATCATTCTCATTGCCAAACTGATGATGCGTCTTGTTAAGACTTCATTTCCACGGTCGTGGAGTTATGTCTGGCGTCAGGCGCTGGCCAACCTCTATCGCCCGCACAATCAAACCGTGATGCTGATGTTATCCATCGGGCTGGGAACTTTTCTCATAGTCAGTTTGTATCTGACGCAAGACACGCTGATAAAACAGATCGCCATTGCCGACAGCGGAAAACAACCCAATCTCGTTTTTTTTGATATTCAAACTGACCAACAGGAAGAGGCGGAGCAAATGGTGCGCAGTATGGGCGCGCCGGTGATACAGAAAGTTCCGATCGTCACGATGCGTGTCGCGGCGATCAAAGGGCTAACGATGGAGGAGATCCGCAAAGATTCCAATTCAACCGTTCCGCGGTGGGTGCAGGAATTTCGTTGTACTTATCGCGATACGCTGACTAATACGGAAACTATTTTATCAGGTCATTGGGGGCGGCCGGTAGTTGGCCAGGATTCTATACTCATCTCCGTCGAAAAAGGCATGGCGGAAAATCTAAACGTAAGTGTCGGCGACACGATCGTGTTTGATGTGCAGGGCGTTATGATGACAACGATAGTCGGCAGTATTCGGGAAGTAAATTGGCGGCGCGTTCAGCCTAATTTTTTTGTCGTATTTCCGACGGGCGTGCTGGAATCGGCGCCGCAGTTTTGGGTTCTGGTTACGCGGGTAACCTCGGCGGAAATGTCCGCATCGCTGCAGCAGGCAATGGTCAAACGATTTCCCAATATTTCTGCGGTCGATCTGGCTTTAATCCTGAGAACGGTAGACGCCATTCTTGAAAAAATTTCTTTTGTGATTCGTTTCATGGCGTTATTCAGTATCGGAACGGGATTTGTTGTACTGATCGGCGCGATATTAACGAGCCGGTTTCAGAGAATTCAGGAAAGCGTACTTTTGCGAACGCTTGGCGCCGTTCGTAAGCAGATCGCGCGAATCATGGGAATTGAATATTTATGGCTGGGAAGTTTTGCGGCATTATCGGGGTGTGTGCTTGCGCTGTTGGGAAGCTGGGCGTTGGCCTTTTTTGTTTTTGATACGCCGTATGATCCTGTAATAATGCCGGTAGCCGTAGTTTTTATATTGATCGTCGGCCTGACAGTTTTTCTCGGCATGTTCATTACAAGAGATATCAGCCGTAAACCGCCGCTGGAAGTGCTTAGGAAGGAAACGTAATTATCGATCCATTTGTTCTATTTCAGGGTATGACGGTAACCACTCAGCATATTGAGTAAATTAACTCTAATGAATAACACTGAACAAAAAATAGAAAATGTTTAAGTGTTTTCAACTGATTCATATTTATTATTGCTTTGACTCATCATTTTCTGTTTTTTGATTATTCATTTCTTGTTTTGTGTTTTTTATTTTTTTTTGTATTCAAAGATACTTTCTCCATATAACAGGCTGTTAATTTTAACAACAACATCCATTTTTTTCACTTCTTAGAATGTAAAGTATCTCACAAATGGAATAAACCGTTCGTTTTACTTACCACTAAGATCCCAAATATCCACCGTCGATTCGTTTTCGTAGTTAGCAGCCGCAGTATTTCCGTCTTGCGAAAAATCAAGTGACATGTAATCGGATGATGTCGAAGATAATGTAGCGGTTAATTCTCCGGAAGCGGTTTCATACAGTTGGATTCCGTCGCGTTGCGAAACGGCAATCTTCGAGCTGTCAGGGCTAAATGCGGTGAGCGGAAGTCGGTACGGCATATCGTGATATATCGTATTAGATTTCTTCGTCATTCGGTCATACAACAGTACCCGCCCGCGCGCCGACCATGCGAGATAACGTCCATTGGGGCTTATGCGGAGAACACCGGCAAATTCATCTGCAAGAATAGTATCTTCCTGTTCACCCGATGTCATATTCCATACCGCAATTCGTGCGTGCCGCCGCGAATATCCTGCGAGCAGATTACAGGATGAATCAAAACTCAGGTAATTTTTATATTCACTACCGATCTGCAGAAGAGTTTTTTCCGCCGCGGCATCGTAAATATTTACGTACTCATGACCGGCATCGGTGAACGCGGCAATGAGTTGGTCTCCCGACGGCGCGGACAAATGCGTCAGTTCACTCAATCCGCCGAAGGACGCATGATTAAAACTTCTTGTGATCGTCCAGCGCTGTGTGTCCCAAAATTTCACCGAATCGTCCGTCATCATGATCAGCGTTTTTCCGTCATTGGAATAGGCGATCCGTTCGATGTTTTGATCAAGAGTAATGCGTGTGACTATTTTTCTTGAATGAATATTCCAGAGAGCAAACGACCTTTCATCTGCCGTTGCTAGAAAATGACCGTCCGGGCTCACGCACATGCCTAGGCCGGGCTGCTGCAGATGAAACGAGTACGGTTTACATACTGCGATGGCTGTGTCGCTAAACCATGTGTTAACAGTTCGCGTGATCGGCGTCCAAAACCAGACGGCGAGGAAGATCAAACCGAAAATAATTCCGGCCCAGGGAGCAGGATTTGATTTTGAGCGTAAAGGCTGCATGGGAAATAAAATTTAAATTTGTTGTGGTTCGCAAAATAGGCAAGAAGCGATTAGAATGAAAGTAGAAAATGAAAGTGTGGGAGGTGTTCCAACCTCTCCCTGGCCCTCTCCTTGGTAAGGAGAGGGCACGTACTTCTTACGTTAGTACGTGCCCCCGCCTTTGCAAGGCGGGGAAAGGGGGCGGTTGGCAACACAAACCTAAAGTTTAAGCTTTTCTATCCACCGTACAAACACCGTGACCCATCCCATCCACAGAATGACGAACACCCAAATTCGTCCGTCGCGGATGCGGTAGTCATACAACAGTCTTTCCCAAGAATGTCCCATGACATAATGCCCGAAGATGAATTCCCATGTCGCGGTCAATATCATCCATGTTATTCCAATCATCACGCACTGCCTGTAATTTTCCAGAGGGTATCTACGATAAACAAACCACACAATGACCGTGATGAATATTATCAATGTGAAAGTCGAGATCTGATGGGCGGTGAGTTCGCCGACATAAGATTTGTAGACAAACTCACGGATCGTGCCATTGATGAATCCGGCAACAAAGAGAAGGAGCCAAGTGAGGAAGTAGGTGAAAATGGTCTTTTTTGTATTAGCCATTTTGTTGAAGAGTTGGTGCCATATGACTGTCAACTTGCTTTGAGAAATTTTTCAAATCTTAACGCAAGTCTATTTTGATCGGGATAATCTGCCCGTCGAGATGGGAGAACAATTTTATTGCCTTCCAGTTCTTGTAACCCATGTTTTAACATAGGCCCATCAATTTCAGAGAGTATGTCTGTTCTTACTCTTACGTCATAATCCGGAGAAATTCCAATAATCTGTTGATCGTATGCAGCATGATGAATTTTGCATAGCGAGAGTCCATTCTGTATAACCGGAGCCCCATAAGGATCAGAGTCGGGAGTAATGTGAGCGGCATCGAGTAATTCAGGATGACGCAATTTACACATGGTGCATTGACGATTGTAGGCATCGAGAACAAACTCTCTGAAAGCAGTTTGGTGCAATCGCTGACGAGTTAATGCTGTAACATACCGTCTAATATTTTGACCAGACTCTGATGTGTCATATGCTGCATTTTCGTTAACCACCAAATTAGTGTTAGCCATTGCATAAACAGGGTCAGGCACTGCACGGACCAAGAGGTCGGCAGGTCTGTCGTCAACAATATAAACTGGCCAACTAGCAAAATACTTTCCCGGCTTAATGCTTTGAAAATACACCAAAGGAATCCTTGCTCGAAATGCTTCTCTTAAACCTACATTGTCATGTTGATTTGGATCATTTCCACGATATCGATACGAAATGATGGTATCTTCACCCACATCGTCATCATAACCTCCACTACTCGTCGTTGAAATTGAAATTGGAATGTTAAAACCTTTTGGTGTCCAAATGCCAGAGGGTCCAACCAATGTGATTACTCTTCCTTGATATTTGAAACCTGAGAGAAGTTCGTCACGGGTAAAAACACCACCATTGACTGCACTTTTTTGCTTCAACCAAATAAAAAGTGCGGATCGTATTTCAGCTTCGTTTATCATTTAGACCCTAGTCACTATTAACTAATGCTAAAGATTATAAGCCTGGTGATGAATCCTTGTTCTTTTCGAATCAGCAAATTTTTTTTAAACTCTAGCTCCCCAGTGTCGCGACCATCACGGCTTTCATTGTGTGAACGCGGTTCTCCGCCTGATCGAATACGATCGACGCTTCCGATTCAAATACGTCATCGGAAACTTCCATACCGTCGATACCGAATTCCTTATAGATCTTTTCACCAACCGTCGTTTCGCGATTATGAAATGCAGGCAGGCAGTGAAGAAATTTCGCATGGGAATTTCCGGTCATTTCCATGATCTTCTGATTTACCTGGAACGGCTTGAGCAATTTGATACGTTCGGCCCAGACGGATTCCGGTTCGCCCATCGAGACCCATACGTCGGTATATAGGAAATCGCAGCCCTTAACCGCTTCCTGTATATTATCCGTGAGCATGATCTTCGCGCCGGTTTCTTTGGCGATAGCTTGAGCCTGCTTGACTAGATCTTCGTTTGGCTGAAGCTGTTTCGGACTGGCTGCGCGGAAATCCATGCCCATCTTGGCCGCGCCGACAAGCAGTTCGTTGCCCATATTATTACGCGCATCGCCGAGGTAACATATCTTCACGTCGTGAAGCGGTTTCTCGGCGACCTCCATCATCGTAAGCAGATCGGCGAGAACCTGTGTCGGATGAAATTCATCCGTAAGTCCGTTCCACACCGGCACGCCGGAATATTGAGCGAGTTGGTCCACGAGATTTTGTCCGAATCCGCGATAGAGTATCGCGTCGTACATGCGGCCGAGAACACGCGCCGTGTCTTTCATGGATTCTTTCTGTCCGATCTGCGAACCGGTTGATCCGATATAGGTCACGCGTGCGCCCTGATCGTGTGCGGCAACTTCGGCGGCGCATCGGGTACGCGTCGACGCTTTTTCAAAAATGAGGCAGATGCTTTTTTCGCTCAAGAGCTGTCGCTCCGTACCGTCATATTTGGCTTTGCGTAGATCGATTGAAAGTTCAAGTAAAAATTTAATATCCTTCGGTGTGAAATCGAGTAACTTCAAAAAATGCCGGTTTCTCAGGTTATACATATAAAACTCCTTTCAATATTCTGTATAATTCAAAAACTTTCCGCAGATGGCGCCAATTGACGCAGATAAAATTCAGCGTGAATCTGCGGCATCAGCGGAAAACGTATTCACAGTCTAAACCATTTGAATACTGAGTAATTATAAAAACTTTCAATCGGGAATGATGCGGGTTCCCGCGTTCTTCTCGCCGAGATGCGCCGCATTCATGATCACAGCTTCTTTGCCGCCGTTCTCGATGAACTGCATCGCCGCTCGGATCTTCGGGCTCATACTGCCTTCGGAGAAATGTCCTTCGTTTAGATATTTTTTACAGCCGCTAATGGTGATTTTATCCAATGTGATCTCCTGCGGCGTATTGAAATGTAAACAAACTTTCGGCACGTCAGTTAAGATGAAAAACTCGTCGGCGCGAATTTCCGTAGCCAGCATGGAAAGCGCGAGGTCTTTATCGATCACGGCGTCGATGCCTTGCAGCTTTCCGGGTTTCACGTAAAAAACAGGTATGCCGCCTCCTCCCGCCGCGATGACAATTTTGCCTTCGCGCGCAAGCCGTTCGATCGTACGGCAGTTGTTGATCCGGATCGGTTTCGGTGAAGCGACCACCTTGCGGAATCCTCGTCCTCGCGGGTCTTCAGCGAACACGGCACTGGATTCTGCCGTGATCTTTTCGGATTCTTCGCGCGTGTAGTACGGTCCGATGGGTTTTGTGGGATTCCGGAATGCGCCGTCGTTCTTGTCCACCAAAACCTGCGTTATCAGCGAAACGATCTCTCGTTGGATGTCGAGCGCAACAAGCGCATTCTCTAATTGCTGTTCGATCATATACCCGATAAAACCCTGCGAATACGCGACGTCGATATCGAGCGGCATGTCCGGCAGGTCATATAGTTTTAAACCCGCCATGTTGCTCAGCATAATATTGCCAACCTGCGGCCCGTTACCGTGGCCGATGACGAGATGGTAATCTTTTTTAATGAGGTCAACGAGATGCAGGGACGTTTCGTAAACGTTATGTTCCTGATCGTCGATCGTGCCTTTTTGTTTTTCGTGGATCAGCGCATTACCGCCGAGCGCCACTACGGCGAGTTTATTCATAAATATTTTATTAACCGCTGAGGACGCAAAGAGCGCAAAAAGATATCAGTCGTAAATCAAAATCAAATTAGCGCTCAAAGATCTTTGCGAACTTGGCGGTAAATGATTATCCTTCCAGAACTTTTTTGATGCGTTCGAATGCCCAGTCGATTTCTTTTTTTGTGATCACGAGCGGCGGCGCAATGCGCATCGTCAGATCGTGGGTCTCCTTACACAGAACGCCTTCGGCTTTCAGCTTTTCGCAGAATGGACGCGCCGGCGTTTTAAGTTCGATTCCGATCCATAAGCCTTTGCCGCGAACATCGTTAATGTGCGGGCTTTTCAGCGATTTCAGTTTTTTCATGAAATACTTGCCCATCTTCTCCGAGTTCTGTATCAATTTTTCTTTGACTAAAACTTCCAGCGATGCGCGCGCGATGGCGCAAGCCAGCGGATTGCCGCCGAACGTGCTGCCGTGATCGCCGGGGTTGAATACGCCGAGAACTTCTTTTTTTGCTAATACCGCCGATACGGGATAATAGCCGCCTGACAGAGCTTTGCCCACAATGATCGCATCGGGCTGAACGTCTTCATACATGTAGGCAAAAAGTTTTCCCGAACGGCCGAGCCCGGATTGAATTTCGTCCACAATGAAAAGCACATTGTTGTCGCGACAGAATTTATTTGCTTCCGCCAGAAATCCCTCACGGGGAACAATAATCCCGGCTTCACCCTGAATAGGTTCGACCAAAAATGCGCAGGTGTTCGGCGTGACCGCCGCTTTCAGTGCATCGATGTCACCGTAGGGGATAACTTTGAAGCCCGGTGTGAGCGGGCCGAATCCGTCGCGGTACTGTTCGTCCGTAGAAAAACTGATGATCGTAGTCGTGCGTCCGTGAAAATTATTGGCGCAGACGATGATCTCCGCCTGATTATTAGGGATCCCTTTGACCTTGTAGCCCCATTTACGCGCAGCCTTGACGGCGGTCTCGACGGCTTCCGCGCCGGAATTCATCGGCAGCGCCATATCCATTTTGGTTAATTTATTCAGATCGCGGTAAAGAAGAGGTAACTGGTCATTTCGAAACGCGCGCGAGGTCAATGTGACGCGCTTGGCCTGGCCGTTCATCGCTTTCAAAATTTTCGGATGGCAATGACCTTGATTCACCGCGGAATATGCCGCAAGACAGTCGAGATACTTCTTTCCTTCTACATCATATACCCAAACGCCTTTGGCTTTTTCTACCACGACGTCCAGAGGGTGGTAATTATGCGCCCCGTATTTTTCTTCTAATTCTATGTATTTACTGGTTTTCATAGAGCCTCCGTTAAATATGTTTATGTGAATAAAAACGATCAAAATAGATTATAATGTATAAATAAAGTGATTAGAAAAAAATGACTATCGTCATGTTCTGTAAAGATAAGTAAATGTAGAAATGGGGGAGTTTAGGTAGAATTTTCCCGAGGATTTCGCAGAATACGCAGACAAAAACTCTGCGAAAATTTGCGCGATCTGCGGGAAATGAATCCATCTAAGCTGGTGGCGATAAAGAGAATGATATTACGCATGCGCTTTCTTTGCGAACTCTGTGGTTAAAGTATTTCTTAATACACCTTCATCTTCATGCAAAAAACACTTCCGCCGGATTTGATAAACTCGGATGTATCAACCGGTATGACTTTTTTCCTTAATGATTCCAGCGCCTTGATCGTTTTTTTTGCAGTTTTTTGAATCAGCACAGTTTTTTTATCTAAGGCGAAAGCATTGCATGCAAAATTTGGCACATAGGCCTCTTGTTTAGATACATAGATAATATGTTTGAATAATTTTTCAAGGATCTTGTGGCCTTCCTTTCCCACGCCGGGTTTGTATACGACGCAGGTGTCTTCGTCGATGATGGACAACGTCGTATTCAAATGATAAAAATCCTTGTGGGTTAATTCAATTCCGATCACCGGGCAGTCAATGATTTCCGCGATCTGATACAGCGCGGCAAGATCTGTACGATGATGTTCATGGCTGCCGTACCCCGACAGAATAAGATATTTCCCCGGATACCACAGCGCATCGCCCGTAGATTCGAACGAACAATGATTGAGATAAAAAACTTCATAACCGTTACGGCGGTACCATGTGTGAAAATAAGCGACTTCGGGTTTACGTTTGTCCTTACGCATATTACTCATGATCACGCCGGGTTTTCCGGTTTTGCGATCCATGAAGGGAAAACTCGTATTGGCCGTAAACACCATGTCCTCCAAACCGTCCTGTCCGCGAATCACCGACACCATATATCCCAAAGATTCATAATGCCAGCGTATGTCCGACCATTGTTTTAATGCACGGTCTCGGTCGACTTTGTGTAATTTTCCGGCCTTGTTGGCCATGAATTTGTTGATCGATTCGCTGACTTTGAAATAGTCGGGTGAACTCATCAAGATTCGGCTGGGCTCCGGCCGGTCGGGCAAGTCTGAGATCTTGAACTTGATCTCGTTGGCGCTGAGATAAACTTGTTTCATGAAACGAACCTCAGATTCTAGTTAACATAAAAGGCTGAAATTGTTGTCCTTCTGTTAGAATCTTTTTGAATTAAGATTGCACTCTATTTAAAAAGATTCTTACAGACAAAGAATATTTCAAAACGGGCATGAAATTACATAGTATTTATAGCTTGATCTCTTTCCACTTCCCTTCGCGGAATTTCCAAGTACACATCAGGCCGAATATGGTAATGTAGGCGGACCAGGCGATCCAGGGCCCGTACTGATGCAAATCCAATACGAACGTGAGGAAATAAGTAAGCGGAAGAAATATACCCCAATTAACAAAGATTTCCGCCTTCATTACCCACCGCGTATTGCCGGCGCCTTCAAGCGCTGTTGAAAAAACCATGCCCGCAGCATCGGCTATCTGCACGAGACCCGCGAGTCTCAAAGGAAATATGGCGCTCCGGATAACTTCCGCATCGTCTGTGAATAATCGGACGACCCATTCCGGCACAGCAAGAAATACGACTCCCAACGTTCCCATAAATATCATGCCGAGCTTCGCCGCTTCGTAACCCGCCCTTTCCGCTCGCTGCGGGTCTTTGGCGCCGAGGCTTTGCCCGATAAGCGTTGCCGCGGCAACGCCGAATCCGTAACCCGGCATGAATGAAACGGACTGTATGTTGAGAACGACATTGACGATCGCAACCTGCACCACATTTATTCTATCCACCATCGCGTAAAATACGCCAAGTCCTCCGATTACCCAAATGCCGCGAAAGGCATTGGGCGCGCCCAACACGATCACTTCCTTTATCGTTGACAGGTCAAAGTCGAAATGAAAAACAGAGAATTCTTTTCGAAAATTTCTTCCGCTGATACCGAGAACATAAAATACCATATAAAGCAATGCGGCAACAAATGAAATAGCAGATCCGAGCGCCGCGCCGGGAACTCCCATTTCAGGCATGCCGAATTTTCCAAAAATAAAAGCATAATTACATATCACGTTGACCGCCAGCATGATCAACGCCGTAATGAGAAAAATCCGAGTCTTGCCGATACCGCTGAAAAATCCGCGCATGGCAAATAAAAGACTCGACGCCCACAATGCCAGGCATAAGATCTGAATATAACTTGTGGCCAGGTCGACAACATTTTCATGAGTAGATGTCCACGACATGAGCGTCCTTCCGCCGAAATAGAGCAGCGCCATGCCGAACAAGCTCACGGAAAGCGATACGGTCATCGCATTATCTAATATCTTTCCGCAGAGATGAAATTGTTGTTCCCCATATCGTCTTGAGATCAGCGCCTGCGCGGCTACCTCAATGGAACGTGTAACCCAATGGATCGCCCAGAAAATGATGGAGGCCTGGCCCGTTGCGGCCAGCGCCTCGGCGCCGAGCCGGCCAACCATAATCGTATCGGTAAGTCCGATCGCGGTGATCGACGCCATGCCTAAGACTACCGGGGAAGCAAGGTGAAGCACTTCTTTGGACAATAGCCTGTCGATCTTAAAAAACGGAACTTTGTTTTCTGGGGGAACAACGTCTACAGGCATAATGATTAAGATTTCACTTTCCGAATAAAAATCTGTTCCAGCGTCGGGCGTACTTTCTCGATCTTTTGAATGTCGGCGATTTTACCTACGGCCTGCAAGAGTTGCGGGAATCCCTGAGGATCATTCAATCGTCCTTCTAATCCGTTGTTAGTCATAACAGTATTCGTTAACAATCCCGCAGTAAATAATTTTTCCTTTTCCGGCGGATTGCACGTGATTCGAACTTTCTGATCGTCCAATTCATTTCGGAGACTTTCGATCGTGTCATAGGCTGCGACTTCGCCGCGATGAACAATACAAATCCGCTCACACATTTTTTCGATATGATCCATTTGATGCGCTGAAAGCAGAACGGTTTTACCCTGCTGAGCCAGTTCATTGATAATATCTCTAAAAAAGATCTGATTGACCGGATCAAGTCCGGAAAAAGGTTCGTCCAGAATGATCAGCTCCGGTTCGTGCACGAGCGCCGCGATGAACTGTACTTTCTGCTGCATGCCCTTGGAGAGCTCTTCACAAGAATTATTGGAAAAATCCTTGAGTTCAAATCTCTCTAACCATTGATCAACGCGCTGATTTGCCATTTTTTTTGTTAAGCCCTTGAGCATGGCAAAATAAACTGCCGTTTCACGAACTTTACTTTTTTTGTAAAGGCCGCGTTCCTCCGGAAGATAGCCGATATGTTCCGTCACATCCCCGTTGCTCAGGTTGTCTTTGAAGTAGATCTGTCCTGTGTCCGGTTTGATCATGTGAATGATCATGCGAATGGTGGTCGTTTTCCCGGCGCCATTCGGCCCAAGCAGGCCAAAAACCTCGCCCGGGCGAACCTCAAAAGAGATATCTTTCACCGCAACGAATTCATCATAACATTTTTTTAAGTGTTCTACGCGAAGCATATTCCTCTTGTAGTGTACGGCCGTGAGAATGTATTATACGTTTTCGTCCGTATGCCGTTCATTTGCTATTTGTTCCATATATCTTTCACGAACTTTGTTAAAAAATTCCAGGTTGAATGGTTCCTTGTAGTCGGCGAACGTCCATAAAATAGTATGGAACGTCGGTTTTTTGTAGATCAACTGTAAATCGGCGTATATGTTCTTTCCTATATACACTCTATGCGGTAAATTTTTTGTCGTGGGCATAACCAGTTTAGCATTTGCAATATAACCGGGATCGATATTTACGTTTCGGTGTTCGCCGGACAAGAAGTGTTCCTCCAATTCATTACCCAGTATCTTGATGTCGGGCATCGTATTTACGTCAACGAGTTGCTCAAACGAAAAAAATTGTTTACGGAGCCGATCCCCAAACTCATCTTTATAATAAGCAGTATGATTGAAATCATAAGCCGGTGATCGCGCTTCAATCGACCCCCAGTGCGGTGTTAATTGCTTGCAAATGGTTTCGATTTCTGCCGAGGAGTTCCACAGCACCGCGCAGATCAATTTAACTTTTGTCGGGGAAACGATTTTTCCCATGGTTGTTTCAATTTAGACTGAGAATTTGAAAAAGAAATATAACGAATTCCGCTCGTAAACAAATAAAAAAAGCGCCAGAACCGACGAATCGGATACTGGCGCTTTGAACAGCTTTACGCTTTGATTAAGCCGCTTTCATGACCCGGCCGGATTTAATGCACTGAGTGCAGACTTTGATACGCTTCAGCGCGCCGTTATTCATTTTCGCGCGGACTTCCTGCAGGTTAGGCAGCCAGCGTCTTTTGGTCTTGTTGTTCGCATGGCTGACGCTGTGCCCATACGATGGGCTTTTTCCGCAAACTTCACAACGCTTCATAAATTCTCCTGACAATCAAAATATTGGTTTATATGGAATTATATTATTTTTTCTATCCCGTATATTTTCAAAGAGGCCGACATAGTAATACATAACATCCCGAAAAGCAAGAAAAATCTAAATGTTTTTCATTTTGAAATGGTTTAGGTCACTCTCCGGTCAGCGGCCCGCAACTTTCAATGACAACTCGCCGATCCTGCGTTTGATGCGTTTACGGATACGGTCATACACCCGCAGCTGTCCTTTTTCAAACGAGGTCAGGAGAGGACGCAGGAAAATGCGTTGGAGAACGCGAACCAGCATATTGCCCGAGCGCACGGTACGAACTTGTTTTTCCAGAATGTAAAGCAATAACACATCCTGCATCAGCGATTCGCTGTCTTTACGATTGGGCAGAATATACGGTAGGAATGCTTTGGTCAGGTCGTTATCAAAACATTTCTTGAGCATGCCGGCAAGTCCGTATTTTGAAAATGCTTCTTTGCGCAGCGCGCGCGAATCAATGGCTTGTTTCAAAACTTTTTCATCAAACCCTTCTTTGCGCGAGACCCACAACGATGCGCGGTAGGCGTTGAGCATATTATCCCAATGTTCGGCGGGCACTTTCCCGATCTCCCAAAATTCAAAATGATCCGGATAGGCCGTATTAAAAATGTGGTACATGTTCTTTTTATAAATGCGCTCGAATACGGTTGCCAGCCCAAAGCGGCTGAACGTCTCGCGGGTGATCGTCTTATCCTTGATCTTTTCCGGAATGGCAAAAGGCGAAATATTGAGCTGCCTGACCATCCAGCGAACGGCGCGAATGATGTTTCTTTTCCCTTCGTTGCCATGCCAGAAACTATTCGGCACACTGCCCAGTTCCCACGGCATCAGTTCCGGATAAGCAAATCCGATGCAGCGCGAAACGGACTTATAGTGCTGGACGAACATGTACGAGAGGCCGTTCTCCACGAAAGTTTTTTTACTCACTTTGTCGTCCCGCAACGCAGCCGGAATATCTGCTTTTGCAATGCCCAGTTTTTCTTCGATCAGCCATTGTATCGCCATACGCCGGTTATTCTCGTCATTCCAGAATCCGTCCTCGACATGTGCCATTTCCCACGGCATCAGGATTTTTGGATAGGCGTTTCGAATAAGTCGGTTCAATGAATAATTAAAATACCGGACGACGCCGGTCAGTCCGATCTGAGATAATTCCGAACACGTTTTTTCTTTTAAGACATCCAGAGGTTTCTTCTGCAGAATAGTTTCAACCGCAAAGCGCGTCAATACGGAGCAGCGGTTCAATGTGTCATGACTCAAAAAATTCATCGGAAATTTATTATAAATCCCGAGATAGACGTTTTTATAACAACCGATGATTTCATCGTTAGTCAAGGATTGCCTTACGTCGATTTGATCCTGGAGAAACGGGACGCCGTCGGGATAAAGCTGACGCATCTGGTCAATTTTTATTTCGAGATAGTCTATGGATTGGTCGATGAGGCGATAGATCTTATCGTTCCATACGAATTCTCTGTCCGTGGTTTTTTGAGCCTGAAATATCTGCTGAAGATA
Organism: bacterium; assembly: GCA_016787925.1. Taxonomy (GTDB): domain Bacteria; phylum CLD3; class CLD3; order SB21; family SB21; genus SB21. The sequence goes on from JAEUSK010000084.1 coordinate 28,619, forward strand.
TTCGAATCGCTCCGCCGACAATTTATTCTTCAGATAATCCAGAATTTCAAATTGCGACAGCGTGTCGACGGAAAGCATTTCTTCCGTTTGTTCAATTTCCACATGATAAGCGTCGTGCAGTTTATCAAGAGAAACGAAACGGCGTTTTCCGACGTCGGGGAACAGTTCTTTGCTGAGTCTATCAACTTCTTCCGCGATCACACGCGTGTAATTTTGCTGATCAAACTTCTCGGTTTGAATAAGTTGAACCAGGCGCTCGCATCCGAAAACCGATTGCGCGAGATCGATGGATTCCGAACTGCCAAGCATCGAGCCATAACCCATTTTTTCGTGATTCTGCTTGATGATGTCCAGAGCGAGTTGATATCCCAGATAATAATTACGTGTGATTTCTTGTGTGGAGAGTTTCATAGGCATCTCCGACTGTTTGACGGAATAAGGCAAATCGGCAAGACGGACGCTGGCGGTATAAGCAGACATGACACCTCCGGTAATATTTCATGATCCTCATAGGGGAAACCGGGATTTTGGGACAAATTACTTATACGATTGCGCATAATCCTTACCGATTTTATCGTTGCTGTTATCAATAATCGCAAATACCTGTGACGCACATCACAAAACGAATCAAATAGTCTTACAAACTAATACCAATTCCAAACGGATTCAATTGATAAAAAAATTTTGATTTGCCGGTTTTTAATTAGTAGAATGAAATGGAATAACGAAGTTTACGTTTACATTCAAAACCGGAGAATTCCCCCTTACCTAAGGATGCTGTTGCGGAATGAGTTATTTT
>JAEUSK010000143.1 GCA_016787925.1 bacterium
TGTTCGGCCGGCAACCTTTTCAATTCTGTTTGTTCCGGCGGCGTCACGCCGACTTTCGTGAATGGTTGAATCTTCTGGTTTTTTCCAAAAGCAGGATCGAGAAGAATGACATCATGGCCGGTTTGTTTCAATGCCTTGGCGATTGCCGTTCCCGAAGCAAGGGAAACATTCCGTTCGCTGGATGTTCCGCCCAAAAGTACCGCTACGTTCATTTTAGCTTTTGTAGGTAGATAAACAATTTGTTTTTACCATTCTGAAAAAACTAACAGATATTTCATTTAACGTATTGCCGATCATAAAATAATATGGAATAATCCTTTCACAACATCAGCGAGAATAGAAGGAATGACTCCCAGTAAAATCAGACCTGTACTTGTTATGAGGATAGTAGCCCAAGTGCTTTTTGAGACGTAAACATCTTCCAGTTCCTGCTCCGCATCGCTGAAGTACATCTTAACCATAACGCCGAGATAGTAATACACTGAAATGACCGTCGTGATAACGGCGATGATCGTCAGCACGACATACCCCGCATCTACGGCTGCTGAAAAAACCTGGAATTTTCCGATGAAGCCGCCGGTCAAAGGAAATCCTGCCATGGACAGCATAGAGATGGACATGCTGACCGCTAATAGCGGATAACGAAAACCAAAGCCGGCAAAATCGTCCACTTTAAGATTCTTACCCTCACGGCTTTCAAAAACATGGATGATCGTAAACGCAGTAATATTGGTCAAGGCATAAACCATCACATAATAGATAATGGATGCCGGCGCCGCGGTAGGATCGCTTGTCATTAGAACTGGCCCTGCGATGATCGCCATGATAATATACCCGGCATGCGAAATACTTGAAAATGCAAGCATGCGTTTAATATCGGTCTGGATTAGCGCCATAAGATTTCCGCCGACCATGCTCAAAATACAAATCCAGAAAAGCACATTGGACCAATCCAAATGCAACCCGCCGAAGGTGTCGATAAAAACCCGCGCGAAAGCTGCGAAAGCCGCGGCTTTCGGGCCGGTGGCGATAAAGGCCGTGATCGGCGCGGGAGATCCCTGGTATACGTCGGGCGACCACATGTGAAAAGGAACCAGCGCTACTTTGAAACCGAATCCGATCAGGAGCAAACCTAATCCGGCCATCATAAGCGGATCGCCGAGCAAATTATTGGCCTGCAAATATTGCGCTATCCGCGCAAGGTCAAAACTGCCGGTGGCGCCGTACGTCAAAGAAATTCCGTATAGAAAAAATCCAGATGAAAATGCCCCGAGCAGGAAGTATTTCATGCCGGCCTCGAGCGATCGAATGCGAGCCCGATTCAAACTGATCATGACGTAGAGCCCTATGGACATGATCTCCAAACCGAGAAAAATCACCATGAGATTAAGGCTCGAAGCCATGACAAGCATACCCAATGTGGACATCAGCGCTATTGAGAAAAATTCGCCGATCTTATGTTCATCCACATCGTCGCGCGTGACGAGGCAGATCAGCGCGGAACTCATTAGAATAATTGCGGAGAATGCGTTGGTAAAATAATTAATTGTAATCATTCCGCTGAATGCCGTGATATTCATATCCCAGGACATGAATACGCTGATCAGGGCCAGCATACATGTAAAAAAGGATATGTAACCTATCCATTTCCGCATACCATGCACAAAAACGCCGAGCAGCAGGACAAGACACGCGCCGATGCACAGTATGATCTGAGGCAATATTGCCATCATGTTTGTATCGGGTATAATTATTTCCACAAGTCCTCCAAGAATTTAAGTTATTACAGATTTAAAATATTTACGCTCCACGTAAAATAAGCACTTCATTTTCGTGCCGTTTGATCGTATATGCCCTGCACGTCGGGTTTTCGATCATCACCCGTGACAATGGGCGTGAGATCGTCTCTTCCATCGAGCGGTTTAATCCACGCGCGCCTTCGCGCCGTATGTCCAAATTTTTGACGCATAATCCGACGACTTCGTCGTCGATATGAATGCGTATCTCTTTTTCTTCAAACCGTCTTATTATCATTTCCATTTTCTGGCGCGCGATAAGCTGCAACACGCTTTCATCCAGAGATTTAAAGAATATGGTCTCATCGATGCGGTTAAGAAATTCCGGAGTGAAGTGTTTGCGCAGCGATTCCGTAATCGCTTCTTTGATCTCTGCGTTTTCATCGACGTTTCCTCCGGTAAATCCAAGTTTGACCTTGCCGTAAATATGTTCTGCGCCGAGATTAGACGTCATGACAATCGTAGTGTGGGAAAAAGAGATAGTCTGCCCTTTTCCGTCCGTCATGCGCCCGTCGTCAAAAACCTGAAGGAACGCTTCGTATATCTTCGGATGGGCTTTCTCAATTTCGTCCAGAAGAATCACCGCAGAAGGATCTTCACGAACCGCTTTGGTTAAACGTCCATCGTCTTCGTACCCTACAAAACCCGGCGCCGTTCCGATTAATTTAGACAAAGCATACTGGTCATTGTATTCCGACATATCTATTCGCACCAAACGTTTTTCGCTACCCTCAAGCGCTTCCGCCAGAGCTTTGGCAAGTTCCGTTTTTCCGACGCCCGTCGGACCAACAAAAAGAAACACGCCGTCAGGACGGTCGGGATTTATGTCCAGTCCGCTTTTGGTCATGCGCACTACTTCGGCGACTTTAACTATCGCATCCTCCTGTCCGATTACGCGCGAGCGCAGGCGGTCTTCCAAAGATGCCATCCCGCCCATGGCTTCAATTTGTATATTACTTTCCGGAATGCGCGTGACTTGAGACACGGCTTGAACTATATGCTTTTCACCAACGGCCAGCGTTTCCAAGCTGTTGTGCGGGCGCGCCAAGCTTGCCTTAATAGCTGAGCGTTCAAGAATATCGCAGGCCTTGTCAGGAAAGAATCTGTTTTTAACGTATTTTTCCGACAGGTCCACGACGGTTCGGAGCATTCTCTCGCTGATAGTAACATGATAAAACGGTTCGAGCTTTCCCCGGAGCGATTCAATGATTTTCATCGTTTCGTCTTTGCCGGGCTCAAATACCGTGATGCGCGTAAAGCGCCGGTCAAACGCGCCGCTTTTTGCGATGTTCTTCTGATATTCTTCATCCGTGGTCGCGCCGATTAACTTAAAATCCGGCTGGGTCAGCAACGGTTTGAACATTTCATCAAGTCCGCCCGTTTCATGTGAACTGTATGAACCTGCTCCCATCATGGTGTGCAGTTCATCGATAAAAATGATAACTTTGTTGGTTCGGCAAAATTGGGCCAGCTGCATAAATTTTTGCTCAAGCGTTCCTACGTAACGCGTGCCGGCCACGACGGCAAATACTTCCAGTTCCAGTAATCGGTATTGCCTGAGAATATCGGGCACTTCGCCTTTGGCGAGAAGATGCGCCAAACCATTGACCAGCACGGTTTTACCGACGCCGGGCTGGCCGACGATCAGCGGATTGGCCTTACTGCGCCGGCACAAGACCTCGATCAACTCACGTAATTCCGTTTCCCTCCCGAAAATATTGTCGATCTTTCCTTCGCCGGCCAGTTGCGTCAGGTCGCGAAGAAAATTAGGCATACCGGCAATGACCGATTCGCCTAGTACACCCGTTGACGTAGATGCGCCGGTGTCCTGGGACGCCATTTCATTGGACGTCTGAGCAGATTGATAATTCGGGTCAATCTCAAAGAGCAAATCATCAAACCATTTATAATTCGGATCGAATTGTTTTCCGTCTTCCAGTGTTCTTTTGGCAATGTCGTCTTTACCTAGTTTATGATAGGCCAGCGCGAGATAATAAAAGCCGTACGAATTCTTGCTTTCGATCGCAAACGATTTCGTTAATACGTCGATCGCATCCTGGTATTTTTGAAGATCGCAAAAAACCCGCCCTAATTCACGCATGACGCGCGCATTCTTCGGTTCAAGTTCAACGAATCGTTCAAATGATTTTACCGCTTCTTCCATTCGTCCAAGGTTCATCAGGCTGTATCCGTAGTAATCGTAGACGAACGAGTCGTTGACTTTGTTCGGATAGGTTTTTTCCACAAGTTCGCTGAGCTGTAAATCGTCCTTCAGATCGTAATATAGAATTTCAAAAATATGATGCATGGCCCAGTTAAAATAACTGACATCCGCTTTCTGGTACTCTTTCATTACCTCGATTGCTTTCTGCGAATTATTCAGTTTT
>JAEUSK010000149.1 GCA_016787925.1 bacterium
GCGGTACATGTGACTGATGAAGACGTTGAATTACTCCAGTCTCATAATGTCCATGTTTGTTCTTGTCCGCGAAGCAATATTCAGATCAATGTTGGCGGTAAAGCCCCGATAGAAAAGTATCTTGATGCCGGCCTGAACGTAAGTTTGGGAACGGACAGCCTTGCAAGTAATGATGATTTGAATCTGTGGAATGAGATGACCTTCTTTAAAACAATTCATCCCGCTATTTCCAACAAAAAAATCCTTGAAATGGCTACGATCAACGGCGCGCGGGCATTGGGATTTGATAGTCAGATCGGGAGCATCGAAAAAGGTAAGGATAACGCGCTAATATGCGTTGGCAGTGATACACTAATCAACGATCCTGAAGCGTTTCTTCTTTCGGGATATGATAAATTTACATCTATTCACAGATTTGCGTGAGATTGTATGAACCTTAGTGTGAATAATAAATTTTTAACATATAACACTAAACATAAAACACCTAACCGTTTCAGTTAGTCGTTTATTGCCTTCATTCATTTCTTATTTACTTCTCCATTATTCATTTCATGTTATATGTTTTTCATTAGTATTTGCGCCTCAAGTATGGACTCGCCGGTTACAATATATTCTTCTCGTCTCCGCAGTTAGTCTCCCGAATCCCGCCTTGACTACAATGGTTTTTATCTTTAAGTTTATTTCATGAGACGCCGAAATTTTTGTTCAGCAAAGGAACCTGCTCTATGATGATCGTGATAATGGAGAAAAACGCCTCCATTAAGCAAATTCAGGATATTTTGCAGTTTGTCGAAGACAGCGCCTGCACGCCGCACGTATCTAAAGGCGATGAAAACACGGTGATCGGGATCGTCGGAGATGAACGCGGGCTGGTGTCGGACAAAATTCAGACTATGTCCGGCGTTGAAAAAGTCATTCCTACGCAAAAACCTTACAAACTCGCCAGCCGGGAATGGAAAAAAGATAACACGGTCATTCGGGTCAACGGCATCGAGATCGGCGGAAACCGTATTACGATCATCGCCGGCCCGTGCGGCGTGGAGAGCGAAACCCAGCTTTTGGAAATCGCTCAGATCGTCAAAGACGCAGGCGCGCATATTCTACGCGGGGGCGCGTTCAAACCGCGCACATCGCCGTATAGTTTTCAGGGATTAGGGGAACGCGGACTGGAACTGCTCGCCAAGGCACGCGAAAAAACCGGACTTGCCGTCATTACGGAAGTGGTCAACCCCAGTCAGGTCGAACTCGTTGCGCAGTACGCCGACATCCTGCAGATCGGCGCGCGCAATTCGCAAAACTTCGCCCTGCTTCAGGAAGCGGGGAAGTGCAACAAACCGGTTTTTCTTAAACGCGGCATGATGTCCAATCTTGAAGAATATCTCATGTGCGCGGAATACATCATGGCCAATGGTAATTATAACGTGATCTTATGCGAACGCGGTATTCGCACGTTCGAAACTTCCACGCGCAACACGATGGATATTTCCGCAATTCCGATGATCAAAAGTTTATCTCATTTGCCCGTCTTCGCCGATCCCAGTCACGCAACGGGCAAACGCTCTCTGGTACCGCCGGTGGCCAGAGCCGCAGTTGCTGCGGGCGCCGACGGACTCATGATCGAAGTTCACAATCACCCTGAAAAAGCGCTTTCCGACGGCGCACAGGCGATACTGCCGGAAGAATTTTTTGCGCTGATGCAGAATCTGAAACAACTTAGTGTGGTCGTGGGAAGAAGTTTGTAGTCTATACGGAACAATGGGCCACAGAGATCACAGAGCTAATTAATTGTAAGGGTTGTTGATAATTAATTAATTTTTTTTCGATAGCAGAATAACCACGAGAGCAGAACTATTCTGAAAAAATCTTTTCTTCATAGCTGCTCTGTGGCAACAAACTTTATTGCTGAATCAACTCTAAAAAAAGCTGTATCACTTTGAACGAGATCAAAACAGAAAAAAATTTACGCGAAACGGGCATTTCATCCGAACAGATCGTCGACGGACATCTGATGAAAGCCTGGCGTGATGAAGTTCGCCTGCCCAACGGCAAATCGGCCGTGCGCGAATATATTCGTCATCCCGGCGCAGCGATCATGATCCCGCTCTTTGCCAATGGCGATACAATTCTGGTCAAACAATTCCGTTACCCGGTCGGAAAAATTTTTATCGAACTGCCCGCCGGAAAACTGGACGGAACGGAACCGATGGAAGAGGCCGCGCAGAGAGAACTAGCCGAAGAAGCCGGATTCACAAGCGATAAACTCACGCTGATCGCGGAATTCTATCCGTGTATCGGATACAGCAACGAAAAAATGTGGCTGTATCTTGCCGAGGAACTGAAAGCAGCAGACGCGGTCACGGATCATGACGAATTTCTTGAACTCATGCGCGTTCCATTTACCGAAGCGGTAGCGATGGTTCAACGCGGCGACATCGACGACATGAAAACGATTGCGGCTATACTATTAGCTGACTCTTTTTTACAACAACGGAAGAAAGGAGGCGGTGATGGCAAGGTCCTTTCATGATAACGACCGTGATTGGGAAAATGAAAAAGAAGGCGACGAAGAAGAACCCTGGAAAAAAGCGCATGAGGAATGGAAAACCAATATTGAAAAGGAAGCGCTTTCCGGTTCCATGATCGAGTCGGGCCAATCCTTCGTAGATTCTTTGCGCCATGCATGGGATGAAAACGCCTGGGAAAAATTCATACAGTCTCTCGACAAAGAAGGCCTGCGCGTCATTGCTTTTTATGAAAAATACTGGAGCCATTCCGATCGCGACCGCATGGTCGAAGAAGCGATGGCGATGTATTACGTCCGGGAAGCATTCAAACAAAAAAAACCGGCGAATGCCAAAGAATATTATTTCAAATATTATATCGAGCGCGAACTGCTCGACATGGGCGTATTTGACGAAGGATTCCAGGGATTTCTCGACGCCAAAGAAAATTCGCTCTACCGCATTTCCGCGTACCGCCTCTCGCGTGAATTTTATAATCAGATCCGCGCATGGGTACAATCTCTTCTGCCGGAGATACGAACGCACAAATTGCTGGAAGAACTTCAGAATACGACTTCTGCGGCATGCACCAAGCTGGCCGGCGCTCACGTAATGGGTTATCAGCCGCATACCATCGGCGGTAATATCGCCCAATGCAAACGCGCGCTGAAGGGCATGAGCCGCGCGATCGACCTCTTGTCGGAGATCCAGCATCTTAACTGGATGGATCAGGATAAATACTTTTATTATCAGGAGATCGCGACGGAGGCGCGCAGCGCGATCGCGATTCGCATCGTGGATCTGAGAAACCAATTTTTTGAAGAGACGTCTTCGTAGGCACAATAACTTTCTGTCATGCGTTTTCAATAAATAATACACACCCATGCCACGCGATTCTTCACATAAGCTGTATGAAGATTACTTTATACCGGATTCGCGCGGCTACCAATTTATCAGAAGTTTTCATTCCAAATACATCGGTGAATTATCCCGGTCGGAATTTGAAGATTTTGATGCATTTCTAAATCAGATCTTCGTGAATCTTTCCAAGATCGTGTTTGCCCATATTGAGGGGCCGCAAGAACACTACGTGATCAAGGCAATGTATTACCAGTGCTGGAATATCATCTATCGCCTGAAGAAGGAGCGGAAAGTCAAGATTCAGGAAAGCGCTTTTAAAGTCTATTCTGACGACAGCCAGGACGAAACCCTCATCACACTGCAAAAATCAGACACAGCAAACCCGCTGGAATCAACCGAAGCGGCCGACCTTTTTGAACTCATCTCGGCATTCAAAACGACTCTCAAAAACAGCGATATCCGTATCCTTAACGGGCTTATCGATCAGAAGGATTTGAATGGCCTTGCGAAGGAACTGGACCTGGAGTATAATGCACTCTGCGTAAAAATAAAACGCTTGCGGGGAAAACTGGCGCTGTTTTTAAAAAAGTTAGGATATCAGGATAGCAGCACATTGCGCTATTTAAAAAAAAATAAAAAAAATATGTAAGTTTTTTTGGCAAAGTAACACTCTTTACAACAACCGAAAGAATTCAAACCTAAAGAGGAATTTTGGAAGATACCAACGACATCATTCAAAGATTTTCAGAAACGCTGAAATCGGGCGAAGGGCATCTCAGTGAACCGGCGCTTTCTCTGTATATCAATTTTCACGACGCATTGAGCGGCAGGGAGAAAACATTTGTCGATAACCATCTGCGGCAATGCCAAGAATGCAGCCGTTTATACGAACGGGTCTTTGATGATGAGATTGATCTCGACATCGGCCATGTCAGCTTCGTTTTGACACCGGCAGCCCCTGACGGAACTGCCGGTGCGATTGTCTTGAATAGTACCGGACAGGAATTTGTTCTGATGGTTCGCAAAGAACCGGGATCTTTCTCCATATCTTTTACTAAATTGCCGAGAGAATTTCAGCGGCAGAAAATGCGGATCGTAGTTAACAACACCTTCCTGCGGCTTGTTTCGGTCGAAGAAAATAAACCGATTAAGGTTGCCGACAATTTATTATCCAACGAGCATTTTCAATCGGTCAGGATCGCAACAATACCGCAAATGGCAGCCGAAACTCAAAAAACGGTCCAGCCATTATTCATCCGTTATACGCGGTACTTAGCTGCAGCCGTACTTATCGTTGTTGCCGGTGCCGTACTATACGAAAACCTGAATCGGCATGAGGAGAAACCAACGGCTGTTGAAACTAAGTCTGATGTGCCAATAGATTCTCTCGGCGTGGCGAACAAGACCGACTTGCCCGAAATGAAAAAAGAACCTCAATTGAAGAAGATGCCGCAAACGGTTATCACTCCGGCTCTGGCCGACCATTATAAACCGAATGATGTATTGGAATCGTTTGTTGACCGTCACTACCGGGCGGCGGCAGTTGAAATAATCTCGCCCGTAAATGCAGACACGATATCTTCACCCATCATTTTCAAGTGGAAAGAAATAGAATCCGCTCATTCGTTTGGCGTAATCATCGTGAATAATAAGAACGATGAGGTCTGGCGTGGCACGGCGGAGGGATTTAGTTTGACCTGCGAACAGAAACTCAAACCCGGTTTATACTACTGGATGTTAAAATCGGACGGAGACATTTTGAGCGTGAGAAAATTTTTTATGAGGTAGGTAGAAACTTGTTTGTTTTTCTTGGAAACCGTTAAGTATGTCTACTATCGTTCGAAATAGTAGGATAATCTTAAGATATTTGATTGCCCTATTCAATGTTGCTCTACTGTTTTCCTGCAGTGAGAATGAAGGCCCCAAAGGTTCTGAAGACTTTCATTTCGGGCTCGCCGATTCGGTGGAAGTAGACACATCGGTTTATGCCGTGAATTGCTACGAACACGACACACTGTCTCTGCTGCCAATTGAAGACAAAATGCTGCTCTATTTGATGTTAACTGATAATGACAGCAATTTCTCAAATGGAGTCTGGATGACATTATGGCTATGTACGTATAAGTATTATCCGGATTTGTGTTATCAACTGGCGGCTTGTGATTCCATTGGAAAGAACATGTATTTCAGAGTGAGCGGCGTTCAATATTACGGTTCTTTGCCCGGAGTAATGTGCCTACTAGCTTTTGGACCGGCCAGACTATACCAGCAATATCCTGTTTCAGCTCAGACGTCAAAGATCGTTATTGTCAAAGGAGCCTATACCGATACGTATGCGTTATCTATCGGTGAAACTTCATTTCAGGTTCTACCGATCGACACTAATATTTCAAAATTAGTCAGTTTTGCGGATGACAGATAACAAAACGTGCTTATCCGGTTGGCTCACAAATGGAAAAGAGATCTTCAGCCTGAGCGAAGTCGAAGGCTGATTTTATTATACTTTGTCATGGTTCGACTTCGCTCACCATGACGTATGTGAGTAAACCCGATAAGCACGTAACAAAAAGCTTTGTTTTCAGAAGTAATCCTCTGACCCTCTTTTATGGAGAAAAATTAAATTCACCTCCCGATTAGCACAAACGCGCTCCAGTCCGCAGGATAGGCATATTTTTTTTGCCGGATGAAATCGAGTTTAGCTTTGCGTAACGACGTTGACAGATCGTTGCCCGAGAGAACGTATTCATAAAACTGTATCATCAGTTCCGACGCCGACTCATCCCCGACCTGCCACAGCGATACCAGCACATTCTTCGCGCCGGAATATATGAACCCGCGTGTCAGCCCCATAATGCCTTCGCCTTTGATGATCTTACCCCATCCGCTCTTGCAGGCGCTAAGCGCGACTAATTCCGCATCCAGTTTTAGATCGTAAATTTCCCCGGCATACAAAACACCGTCGTCGGATGAATTCGTATCGCGTTGCGAAAAAATGATGCCGGATAATTTGGGATTCGATTCGTTGATAAAACCGTGGCTTGCAATGTGAATAAAGCGGAATTTTTCAGAAGAAACCGATTTGAAGTTCGATTCTTTTGCCGCATCATTCACATAAATTCGGCCGCCGCGTTTGCTTTTTTCAAATAATTTCAGAATATCGTTGACTTCCTTTTCCGTGTACGGAAGTTCCGCATACCGCATTCCCTGTAAACCCACGTCGCGCATGGTGGAATCTCTTGTCTCAGCGCTCTTTACATATCCTGTGGATGCGCTGTCCGAGAAGACGGGCGCAAATCCGAGAAATCCACCCGAATTTTTTTTGAATGAGACCGCCGCCGCATCGGGCGAAGAAATAAATCCGGCGGAGTAATAATAACTGATCGTTCGATCTTTGATGAGGTAAGGCAGTTTGGTGAAATCGAGGGTCTGATCTGCGCGAACTTCTTTTGTGAGAAGAATATCAAACGGCAGATAATTCAATACGCCGTCGGGAATGACGTAAAGCCGTTCGGTTTTTTGGATCGATGGAGCGATCGGCGCGATCAGCCATCGGTAAGCCCGGTAGGCCGCCGGAGGATAGGCTTTGAAATTGAGATCGACGATGGATTGACGCACTTCTTTTATCACCGATTCGAATGCCGTATCTTTTGGAAAAGATTGGAATTCAAATCCGTCCGCATTCAATGTAAAAATAAATAACGCGCTGTCGCCGACAAAATATTCAATGAGTGAGGCGTCCGAACCGAGTTGGCGGCGAACGCCCGGAATGTCTATCGTATGAGGCCGGTATTTGAGCCGGTAATAATTGGGATTATCCTTCTCGAGGTTCATGATCAACTTGTCATAATCAGCTTTCAGGACAAAAACCCGGTTTTCAAATTCATTGATCTTGACTGAATCCTTCTTCTTAGTCCCGGATTCTTTCTGGATCTGCGTATCGTAGAAGGATAAATTCATCCGAAGTTCTTTTTCACGCGCCAATAGGCTGTCCGGGATGCCGCCAAATTTTCTCGCATTCGCATCCAGCATAGATTCCATAAGAACGCCCGCTTTGCTTTTTTCTGAAAAGGCAAAAGCCTTTTCGGCATAGAGGCTTTTTCCGGTCAGACGATACAGACGGTGTGAAACGCGGATCGCTTTTTCATATTCGTTCTTGGATTTTTTAGCGAGAAAAAGCTTCGATCCTTCCGCGCGGTAACTGTACCGCATGCGGTCAAGAAGTTCGGAAATGAGTTCAAATGTTTCCAGGGATTGTTCCAATGATTTGATGTTTTGCGTTTGCAGAAATTGTTTTTCAAATAATTCCGCCTTCAGGCTGAGCGCGTCAAAAACATCCGCTTCGGAAAGCGTGTCGGACAGAACCGGGTAGGATGTCCCGAAACTGTCATTTCTATTTCCCGTTACCGACCGAAGCGAAAGCTCTGCCAAACGAAGCGCTTCGTCTAATCGCCCATGCCGCTCTTCTATCCTTGCCACTCCGCGATACGACTGCGCAACCAAAGGATGATTTTCGGCGTGAATTTCCTGAAAAAATTCCAACGCCCGCCGGTATGATACGCCGGCGCTGTCGTACTTTTTTTGTTCAAAATACACGTCGCCGATCGACAAATAACCTGTCGCAACTTCCACGTGCCGCTCACCATAGATCGCGCGATTCATGGCCAATGCCTGCTCGTATTGGCTGAGCGCAAGTTCGAATGATTTTTTTTCTTGGTAAACCAGGCCCAGATTATTGTAGCTCATTGCGAGAAATGGATTGTCCCCTTTAAATATTTTTTTCCGAATACGGAAGGATTGGTCATAGTAATACAATGCCTGTTCATAGTCCTCCTGATTGGAAAAAAGTATTCCCATATCGTTGTACGTATTGGCTACGTCGGGATGTTCAGCCCCTAACGTCTCCATACGAATGGACAGTGCTTTTTTGTAATAGCTCAGTGATTTTTCTACGTCGCCCTTGAGGTCGTAGACGATGCCGAGATTGCTGTAGATCGTGGCAACGCGCGGATGGTTTTCTCCGAGCGTTTGTTTGAAAATGTCCAGTGCTTTGGCGTACATTTCCTCCGCTTTATCATAATCCGCCATGACCCGATATACCACGCCGAGATTGATATAATTTGATGCAACGCCCTGGTGACGCGCCCCTAATGAGGCCATTCGGATTTCCAAAGCTTTTTTGTGGTACTCGATTGCCTTATCAAAATATCCTTTGTAATAATAAATGATGCCGAGATTGGAATACGTGACGCCGGTCTTCACATGCCGGTCGCCGAATTTGTCCAACCGGATCTTCAACGCCTTTAAATGAAACTCGAGCGACTTTTCGTATTCTCCCATAACCTGGTACACCACAGCTGTGGATGAATATGCGTTGGCTACTTCCGGGTCATCCTGCCCCCACTGCGCCGATGCCGCCCGCGCAAAGCTGTCGCAATACAGCAATGCGTGATCGTATTTGGCAATCATGCGGTAAGAGACGTTGGTAAGGTCGAGACATTCAACGTAGCGTCTCCAGACTTTGTGCGTTTGGTATAACAAACCAGCCATCCGGTACCACACGATAGAGCTGTCGTACTTGGTTTCCTTGTAACATTTCTCACCGGCGGCAAAATACGTATTCGCCAGCGTCGTATCACGCGTGATGTCTTTTTTCTGGGCTATTAACATAGAATGAGAAAAAAACAAGAAAAAAACCGCTGTGCCAATTCCACAACAAAATTTCAAATACATGACCGTCCTCATTGTTTTAAAAGCCGGCTCAGATTAACTTTCAGAATATAGCCATTTTTAACAATTTTTGAATAAAAATTGTAATTTTTTTCAGCCAAAAAACACTATCTGTTCTATAGGCCAGATCTCAACCTTTCTAAGGAAACTACCCTATGAAAAACAAATACTTACAAGTCGCGTTTGCAACGCTGTTACTCAGCATTGCTCTTTCTGTCAGCAACTCATCTTCCGGCATCGACAAAAACAAGTCCGGAAAGCTCCGTTTACGCAAGCCCGACATCGTCGATCTCGTGTTTGTTAATTACAACAACTGGTCGTACGTCATGCGCAATAATGGTAGCTATATGTATGACGCACCCGACGCCGACAACAACGGCAACAATGACGGAGGAGAATTTCCGCGCGGGTCCGGCATCACGATCGTTTATGCAGGCGGAATCTATATTGGCGCGATCAAAGACGGTATCCCGGTGGTGAGCGAAACGGACTTTAGTACAGAATTCCAGCCCGGAAGAATTACCAATTCAGGCGTTCCTTTTGACTTGCTAAAAGCCGAAGACCCGCTCCTGCCGCTGCAGCAGGTCTACCTGATCGACAAGACACGAACG
>JAEUSK010000157.1 GCA_016787925.1 bacterium
AATTCTCCTCCAAGGTTTGATGCGAGGTCAATGCAAAATTGTATTACACCATCTATCAATGCTTCATCCGGGACTTGCGGGCAGGCTAACAAACACAACCATTGGTCATCCACGGACGGTCCGATTTCCACAGACAGTCCCGATTCTTCGGCTCTTTTCCCGGCCTGACGGGCGATGTCTTCACCGGGAAAATATAACCAGAAAGTAATCTCGTGTTTCGCGTCGAGATCAGAGCCGAAACGATTTAGCTGTCCGATAAGAAACGAACCTGAATGTGGATGAATGGGTTTCATGGCTTTGTTTTTCGCCGGTTTATCGTGTCCCGTAAATTTTGCAGATTTTCGCAGAGATTTTTGTCAGCGTAAATTAGCGGAATCTGCGGGATAAGAAATATTCTAACTTTGCGTCAATCCATCGCGTCCCAAAAGCCCAAGGATTTTCAAATTACATTCGTATTCTTTTGAATAACATCAAAACCTCGAAAGCGATTGAGAGCCAACGCCAATTCAAGCCCTCTGAATTCAGCAAAATGGCCGGAGATTCTATCGCTTATGACATCTATGCCATGTTCATCGATATCTTTTATAACACGATCAATAATTTCCAGCAATGTAGATTTATCGTTCATGTATTTTTTAGAATGTGCAAGCGCATATCCTAAGGCTTTTGTTTGAGACAGCTCCATAAGTTGCTCTAAATCGGTTAGGTCAATATCTTGACTCCCAAAATGTAACCGATGAACTTCTTTGGCATAGATTCTTAACTTTCCGTATTCGTTATGCGGAACAATACTCTCCGATATCGGAATTCGATCACGAACATGAAAAGGGTATGATTTATCTTCCACCTCGCGTTTCGCCGGGAACGCAGTTGAAATACGACGCGCCTTTGCTGTAACGTCAAAAGGCCGGTAATTTATCATTTGTACCACAAGATCTGAAACATCGAAATAATCGCCAACGCCTCCTAAAACCAATACCGTTGATATATTTTTTTCTAAATAGAGTTGTTTCACCTTGTCGATAAAAGCCGTTATCGGCTCATCTGCTTTGTTGACTAATTTCTGCATTTTAACGTCGCGAATCATAAAATTAGTTGCGCACGTATCTTCATCCATCAACAAGACGTTTGCCCTGACTTCAATCGCTTCTATTATGTTAGCCGCCTGCGACGTGCTTCCGCTGGCATTTTCAGTAGAAAATGAAGTTGTATTCTTACCAAAAGGAAGATTCTTAATGAAGGGTGAGATATCGGTTTTAGTAACGCACCGGCCATCGTACGCTCTGATTTTTACCGCCTGCGCCGCAGTTACACACTGTTCCCTGCCGTCACCCGGAATGTGATTATAGATACCGGTTTCTAAAGCTTTCAACAATGTTGATTTCCCGTGATAGCCACCGCCGGTAATTAATGTAACCCCTCTAGGAATTGCCATTCCTTTTATAAAACCGGCATGAGGAATTTCTATTTCTTTAACTAAGCTGTCGGGGCTAACAAACGGAACAACGTTTTTGTCGGATGTGGGTTTATCGCTTACACCGCTTTCGCGGGGCAGAATGGAATTATTTGCAATGAAAGCTATCAACTCAAGCGAATCGAGTTTATTACGCAGATATTCAGCATCTTCTGCAGCCGCCAGATGATTGTGCAGCGCTTCATGATCAATATTTTCTTTTAACAAAGATTTATCCACGATTTTAGGAAGTTCACTCAAAAGCATCTCTTCTGCAATTTCAGAAATAATCTTCCTTCCGTCTGCTGGAAGTCCTAAAAAACAGCGCACTTCGATGACTTCATCCGTGACAACAACACTGCTTCTTTCCAAGATCGCTTGTCCCGGCTGATCGATCGTGATAATCCCGCTATAACCCGTTCCACGGATGCCTTTGGATATTTTTTGGCCGGCATTAAAGAAACATCTGGCTAAAAAATCGGTGAATGCGGTCTTTTGGATTTTAGAATTCAATTCTAAATTAATGATACGGTCAACGTGGCGCTGAACCTGAATTCGATAGATACCGGTGTGGGGCGGAGCGAAAGGGTCTTTGGGTATTTGCTGAATAATGAGCGTAAACAGGTTAAAATCGTAAGTACCTATTAACGTCTGATACGCTCCATAATCCTGGCCATCTATAGAGGATAGTTTTTGTTTAAGAACGCTTGATTTCAACATTGTACGCCCCCAAAACGATATGTAATAATATTAGTAAAAACAGAAGAAAGAAAGACAAAAATCTTAGCACTGTCGTTATTGGACATCCGGACATATATTTCACAGCTTAGAATATATTTTGCAACCTTTTTTGAATTTACGCATTATAGATAGATATGGATCAACCAGTCAAGAGACTAAAACCGGCAACCGGCGATTCCTTAGAGAACGAGCGGAGACTGATCGAAAGGGCAAGAACCTATCCGTTGGCGTTCGGAGAATTGTTTGACCGTTATTATGATCAAGTGTACCGCTATTTACTTCACCGTACTGCGAATGTAGAATTGGCACGCGATATCGCCTCAGATACTTTTCATATTGCGCTTAAAAAACTTTGGCTTTTTCGTTGGAAACAAGTGCCTTTTTCCGCATGGCTTTTCAGGATAGCAACCAATGAGGTCAACGGTTATTTTAGAAAACATAAGAATTATAAGACAATATCTCTTGAGGATTTTGTTGATCTGTTGACGGAAGAATCAAGTTCTGCCGATTTTGAACTACTGCAATCTGAAAAAGAACTGCAGCAGAAGTCTGATTTTATGAGAATGCACAAGTTGTTGAGCCAGCTGAATGCAAGGTATCAGAGCGTAATTGTTCTCAGATTTTTTGAAGAAAAAACTTTGTCGGAAATTGCAGAAATCCTCGGTAAGCCGGAAGGCACTGTCAAGTCTTTGGTCCATAGAGCATTAGAGCAATTAAAAGAAGGTATGAAGAGCTAGAAAGTATAGAAAGTTGAGATATGGATACTCAAAAACTAATTGAAGAATTAGAAAAAACAGAATTGCCTGAACGTGTACCGCTGACATCTAAGAACAAACTGCGGAGGCAATTGCTGAATGCTTCCTATTTTAAAAAAGCATCCGTGAGGCGTAGTACAATAAGGTATGTTATCAGCACAGCCGTTACAGCGGCGGTAACAGCAGTGGTCATATTATATATAATGACTCCACCAACTTTTTCTTCTGCGAATGAGCTTCTTACTCATATCGAATCGGCTTACACGCGTCTGGCCGGAGATGGACAAATACACTATCTTCGTACACTTTTCAATACTTTGTCCGGGCGAACTCCTTTGGAGGAAGAGGAATGGTCGTATGGCCACCAGTTCAGCGTCAAGACTCGAAATGCAGTGACCGGCGAAGAATTAGGGTATACTATAAAAACAAATGGAAAAATGTATTCGAGACAGCATGTACAGAGGAAATTTAAGTTCAATATTGAAGAAAAACAATTTCCGGCCAAAAATAATGACAAATCCATCAGGACAGAAACTAAAGATCTTCGCGTTATGGTTGTTCCATTACGAGAGGACAGCAAAACGCTTCAGGTGTATATATTCAATGACGCGTGGAACCCGGATTCATTTTCAAAAAGAACTCCTTTGGAAATTGTGCAATCTCTAAAAACGGACTCACTCGTCACCTATGCCGGTAGAGAGACAAGTTCCGATGGCAATATTTATGAAGTGCTTGAAGTGAATCATAGCAAGGACTTGTACTTATTCAATGTCCCTGACGATCAAAAGGCAAGTCAAACCATTTCGAAATTGATTAGCCAAGTTGAGAAAGGCGAATCTCCAAGATCTGAGATAATAGATGTTCGCGAGATCATAAGAATTGATATGAAAACGAACAAGATCTTTCATGTTTCCCATTCAATAAGACAAAATGGCTATGAGATCGATCGATTTGATCTGACTTTCCTGGAAGAAAAATATATCAACTACGATCCTAATGTTTTTGATCCACTGCGCAATAATCTGAAAGAACTAGTTTTAGAGTAAACCTAATTATTGAGTACGTAACCTAAAGGAGCATGTAATGGGTAGGATATTTCGAGTCGCTTGCACAATCTTATTGTTCACAATGAACGTGCGAAGTCAGTCTAATCTTATCGAACAAATTGATTCACTAATGGTGCAGGCTATTGAAAAAGATGTGTTTTCTGGAAATGTGCTCATAGCGCATGAAGGCAAAATTATCTATCAAAAATCATTCGGCTATGCGGATTGGGAAACGAAAGCGCCCTTGAATGATTCCACTATGTTTAATATAGGCTCCAACGGAAAAGATTTCACACAAGTTCTGATATGTCAGTTAGTGCAAGAAAAAAAATTGGCGTTCAAAGACCCATTAAGTAAGTATTTGGATATGTTTCCAAAAACGATAGCCGACAAGATCACTATAAAACATCTATTGACCATGCAATCCGGCATGGGAGATTATATGCAAAGCCCTCGCTTCCGGTTTGGGCAATTAAGAACAATTTCCAGCCTTCTGGATTTTATTAAGGACGAACCGCTGCTTTTTGAACCTGGGACTGACCGGGCCTATTCTAATTCCGGTTATGTAGTGTTAGGAGGGATCATTGAGAAAATTACCGGCAAGTCCTACGAGCAGAACGTTAAAGAACGGATTTTGGAGCCTTTAAAAATGACGCATTCTATGTTCATTTATCCGGATTCAAAAAATATTCAGAATAAAGCCACGGGAACTGAAATTTCTCTTTCGAATTCCAAGCGGGCTGAACAAAGGATAAATCCGGGGCTTGTGCCTACTTCTGCAGGGGGCATGTATGCATCGGCTCCCGACCTACTGCGATTCTACGAAGCCGAAATGTACACCAACCAATTACTTAATGATGAATTAAAGCTTAAATTATTTAGTCACTATGATGATCAACCGAAATTGACCTGGAAAGAAATGTTGTCGGATCCCCGTTTCATCAGCGCGCTTGCAGGCGGTCTTAACGGATGGAACAGTTGCGTTACTCAGATCCCGGCACGTCATTATACGGTGATCGTATTGTCTAATTATGACGACGCAGGTCAACCCGCCGAGGAAGTAAGTGGGCGAATTCAAAACATTATTTTAGAAAAACCCTATGAGCCATTGACAGTACCGCTGCCTCAATTCATTTATCAATATATTTCCAAAAACGGACTGACCGATTTTGACAAGCTCTTTGATAAGTTGATCAAAGACAACCGATATGTGATCAGGGGCCCGATGATGTTAAACCGTCTTGGTTACGATCTGATCAATGAAAAAAAACTGGATTGGGCTGTGGCGATATTCAAAGTTAATATCCAATTATTTCCCAATGAACCCAATGGATACGACAGCTTAGGAGAGGCATACATGCTAAATGACCAGAAAGAATTAGCCATACAGAATTATAAAAAAGTTTTGGAAATGGACCCTGAGAATATAAACGCTAAACAAATGTTAGAAAAAATGAAATGAGACATTGGATTCTTATGATAGGAAAAGATGGCTAGGCGATTTCGGATAGTTCAAGCCAACGTGTGGACTTTTCATCGAGCGCCTGGGTAACCTCGGCAAGGCGTAGCGCATGTTTCTGCAATTCTACATAATCCGAACTGCCGCTGTTCAGTAATTCCGTCAATTGGGATTTTTCAATTTCGAGATCAGCGATCTCTTTTTCCAGTTTGTCAAACTCCGTTTTTTCTTTGTAAGAAAGTTTAGTTTTTTTTGAAGATTCCTTTTTGTCGATTTTTTTGTTTTTCACTTCACTGGATTGTTCTGTTTTCTGGCTCTCGCGGTACTCTGCATAATTTCCGTTAAAATCTTTGACTACGCCGTCTCCCTCGAACACAAAAAGATG
>JAEUSK010000182.1 GCA_016787925.1 bacterium
TGTTAGAATCCCACGAAACGCAGTTGGAACTAAGAAGCCTGCGTTTACTCCTTGCAGAAATACTTTCTGCGGAACGAATCCCATTTTCCGGCGAACCGCTTAAAGGGTTGCAGGTTATGGGAATGCTTGAAACGCGAACGCTGGATTTTGAAAATGTGATTATGTTGTCCGTGAATGAAAACATATTACCCGCCTCAAAAAACCAGCAATCTATGATTCCGTTTGATATTAAGATCGCATACCGCCTTCCTACGCATAAAGAAAAAAATGCCATTTTTGCGTATAATTTCTACCGCTCCATACAGCGCGCGAAAAACATTTACCTGATCTATAATTCCGAAACAGACGATTTTGGAAACGGCGAACGCAGCCGATTTATTACTCAACTGATTTTTGAAATGCCGAAGTTTAATACCGCCATGAAACCGGCCGATATACAGGAGAGCTTTTTGGCCGGCGGTACATTTTCGGCACATACCATTGCCGAGGCTGAAATAAAAATAGTTAAGAACGAACGGGTTGTGCGGCAAATAGATAACCTGCTCGAAAAAGGAGTGTCTCCAACAGCCTTGATCACTTATATTAATTGCCCCCTCAAATTTTACTTAAAATACATTGTTCGCCTATCTGAAGCCGATGAGACCGAAGAAACCATTGAGGCCGGGACGTTCGGAAGCGCTATACATTTCTCTCTTGAAAATTTATATCGGCCCTTCGAGCAAAAGATTATTACCTCGCAAGACGTCGATGGAATGGCGGCCAAAGCGGAGCCGATCTTAATACGGGCTTTCCAGCATTTTCTTAAGAACGGAGACATCCAACACGGAAAAAACCATTTGATGCTCAAGGTCGGCATAAAACTTCTCCATAACTTTTTAATCCTCGAAGCCCGGCGAATTGCCGGTATTGAACAAACCGGAAAGGCCGTTTATCTCTTGGCTCTGGAGAAAGAAGTTTTATGCGATTTTAACTTCCAATTGAATGATCAGAAAAAAATCGTTAGATTAAAGGGGAAAATGGACAGGATAGACCGTGTCGGCTCAAATCTTTTTATTATCGACTACAAGACAGGCAGGGTTGACGCCAAGGAGCTCACCGTTGATGTTCTTTCTGAACTCATCAGTGATCCGGCATTGGCAAAGAGTTTTCAGTTATTGATGTACGCATATATCTATGCGCGCACCGCTGGACTGCCCGATCCCCAGATGATTGCTGCAATTTATCCCTTTAAGAAACTGACCCAGGGACCGCAGCAGGTATCGGTCAACGGCACAGATGCTCTTGACGGGAAATTATTTTCGGAATTTGAAGACGTGTTGAAAACGCTTTTGATGCAGATTACAGACCCGCAAACGGCATTCACGCAAACCGAGGACGTCACACGCTGCCGTAATTGCGAATACATTACATTTTGCCGGCGAAACTGAGTATGCAAAATTCATTTTATAATTCGTTCGACACGGAAGTACTTCATTCAGCGGAAACACGCTCCAAGTATGAAAGAACACCCTTTCAGCAAGACCGGGACCGCATCATCCATTCTTCCTCTTTCCGGCGGCTTCAGGCTAAGACACAGGTTTTCTTCTCCGGTGAATATGATTTTTACCGTACACGCTTGACGCACTCCATTGAAGTTGCCCAGATTGGGCGTTCAATTTGTCATTGCCTGCAGCTGGAGAGCGGATTATTGGACGAGGAATTCTTTATTGATCCGGAGCTGGTGGAAGCAATTTGCCTATCGCATGACATCGGACATCCGCCTTTCGGCCATGCCGGTGAAGACACGCTGAATTTGCTCATGAAAAACCTAGGCGGCTTTGAAGGCAATGCCCAGACATTGCGCATTCTCACTGAAACTATTTACTCCGGACCAGCTGACCGAGAAGGTATGAACCCAACACGGGCATTGATTGACGGTGTAATGAAATACAAAATGCTGTACCAAGATATGATTCAGCATGGACAGCCGCCAAGAAACCATTTTCTGTATAATGAACAGGAAAAATATACTCAGTTTATATTCGGCGCAGCCGTTGTACCGTTGGACTTACGCGAGGAAAAGAACCTCAATACATTTCGCAGCGTCGAATGCCAGATCATGGACTGGGCTGATGACACCGCTTATTCAATCAACGATGTGATGGACGGTATTGCGGCCGGACTCATCACAGTTGAAAAGATCGAACAATGGGCAAAAAGGCAATCTCTGAATCCGGAACTCGCGGATTCCCTCAGTTCTCTTCTCGACGCCATTCACAAGCGGGAACTCAACCGCTTCTTTGCCCGGAAAATCGGCGAGTATATACGTGCCGCAAAGCTGGTTGAGGCAACTAATTTCATGAGCGGAATAACACGGCGCTATGCCTACAAAATTGAAATCGACCGGGCTGTCCGTGCAGAAGCCGATCTTTTCAGCCTTATTTCACGCGATCTTGTGTTCAGGTCGCCGCAAATATACCAATTAGAATACAAGGCAGATTATATGCTGAAAGAAATTTTCAAAGCTTTTCAGGAGCATTATTTGGCCGACCCGAATTCAAGATTCGTCCTTTTGCCGGAATTTACTGAAAAATATGTTCGCAACGAAAAAGACATTCTTCGTCGCGCGCGTTTGATTTGTGATTATATTGCGGGAATGACCGATGTTTTCGCTATCCGCACTTACAAAAGATTGTTTGATCCCGATTTCGGGTCGATCATGGATTTAGTTTAATTAAACTCTTGGATAACTGCTTATGAAAGAACAAACCATCAAGTGCCCGCAGTGTGGGCAAGTCATTGAATTGAATCAGGCCTTGTCTTCACAGATAAGCTTAGAGATCGAAGAGAAACTGCGTCTTGAATTTAATCAGCGTTTTAAAGATGAGATCACAAAGCGCGAAGATAAAATTAAAAAAGAAAAAGACGAAGAAACTGGTACTTTGATAAAAGATCTTCGGGAACAGCTTATCCAAAAGTCGGATAAACTTAAGGACGCGCAGCAAAAGGAACTGGATTTCCTGAAACGGCAGCGCGAACTTGAGGACCGGGAACATGCGTTTAAACTTGAAATGGAACGTAAACTTACCGAAGAAAGAAACAAAATCCGCAGTGACGTTTTGGTAAAGTTATCCGAAGAGCACCGGATGAAAGATGCAGAAAAAGAAAAGCAGATCAATGACCTGCGAAGACAGATTGAGGAATTGAACAGGAAGGCCGAACAAGGTTCTCAGCAATCTCAGGGCGAAGTTATGGAATTGGAACTTGAGAACGCCCTGCGTCAGACATTCCGCCATGACAACATTGAACCTGTTCCAAAGGGCGTAAAAGGCGCGGATGTGATACACCATGTCTTTTCAAGATCCGGCCAGTTGTGCGGAACCATTTTGTGGGAATCCAAACGTACAAAAAACTGGAGCGACGGCTGGATCCAAAAATTGAAAGATGATCAGCGCGAGGTCAAAGCCGGCATTGCCGTCATCGTATCCGCTGTTTTACCAAAAGATGTCAGTTATATTGGAAATATGGAAGGCGTTTGGATCACCGATTTTTCAACAGCCATGGGATTAGCCGCGGTGCTAAGAACAAATATCATTGAAATTGCGCAAGCGCAGAATGCCTTGATTGGAAGAAATGAGAAAAAGGATTTACTATATAATTATTTATCCAGCCAGGTATTTCGTCAACGCATCGAAGCGATTGTGGAATCATTTAAGGCAATGAATGATGATCTTGAATCTGAAAAACGCGCGATGTACAAAATTTGGGAGAAAAGAAAAAAACAAATTGATCGTGTCGTTCAAAATACATCGGAAATGCATGGCGAATTGGAAGGTATTATGGGCAATGCACTGCCGCCGGTTCAAATGCTGGAACTCCCATTAGACGATATTGGCACGAATAGCGACGAATACTCCATTTAAGAAAGACATAAAAATTGAACAAATCGCATTTAACAAAACAGATCAAAGAACGCGCATTGCTTGTTGGGATATCACATCCCCATGATACGGTTCCGGTTGAGGATTTTCTTGAAGAGTTAGCTTTATTGGCCGACACCGCAGGCGTGGACGTCGTCGATACCGCAACCCAAAACCTGAAAAACATTGACCCGTCAACGTACATCGGCAAGGGAAAAGTTCATGAAATTGCGCAGAAGGTTTTTGAAAACAACATTCAGGTTGTGATCTTTGACGATGATCTTTCACCTGGCCAGACCAAAAACATTGAAAAAGAAGTTAAATGTAAAACTATCGACCGGAGTGCGCTTATTTTGGACATCTTTGCAAAACGCGCACGGACGAAGGAATCGAAGACTCAGGTGGAATTGGCGCAGTTGGAATATTTGCTACCGCGCCTCACACGCCAGTGGACGCACCTTGAACGCCAAGCGGGCGGCGGGGTTTTTACCAAAGGCCCGGGTGAAACACAGCTGGAAACGGACAAACGCCTGATAGGAAACCGGATTTCCGTACTAAAAGAAGAACTCAAAAAGATCGAAAAACAGCGTAAAACCCAGCGGGCCACGCGCGATGAGATGTTCAAAGTCGCGCTGGTGGGCTATACAAACGCCGGTAAATCGACTCTTTTAAATGCTTTGTCCGATGCAGACGTCTTTGTCGAAGACCGACTTTTCGCAACATTGGATGCGACCGTACGGCGCGTTCACCTCGATAACGACTATCCGTGTCTCTTCACCGACACCGTCGGATTTATTCGCAAACTCCCCCATCATCTGGTCGCATCTTTTCGTTCAACTCTGGAAGAAGTTCGTGAGGCCGATATTCTGCTGCATGTCGTGGATATCGGTAATCATCAGTTTCATGAACAAATGGAAACCGTAAATCAGGTCCTTAAAGAACTGGAAGCAACCAATGACACCATGATGATCGTGTTTAACAAGGTCGACAAAGTAGCTGACGAGACCATGTTATCGCAATTGAAAAAAGAATTTAAGGGAGCGCTCTTTATATCCGCGCAGCGAAAGATTGGTTTGGACAAATTGAAACAGGCAATTATTAGACAAATTAATGCCGATTACGTCATCAGAACAATTTCGATAGACAATGCCGACGGAAAACTCTTTTCAATGGTGCATTATTTAGGAGAAATAATGGATACCAAACATAAAAGCAAAACAACTACGGTCAAGTTTCGCGCCCGAAAACAGGATGCTGAAAAAATTCAGGACTATCAAAACAAAAACAAAGACAGGCTGAAGATCTTGTGACGAACCGATAAATATTTTCTTGAGTTTATTTGATTGTTTTTATTAGTTTTTTATTGCAAATACGCGGCTATTATCCTATCTTTTTGTAAATATTCAAGAGTTCCAATCTTTAGAATTTCACTCATTATCACGCTATTGGTATGCCCCGACGTTTGGTAAAATATATCGAGTCTGCGTCTATTCGAAATTTATTTTTTTGGGCAGCTATTCTGACTGTCTGCACAAGTATTTCTCCGCAAGTCTATGCACAAGGTCCGGCAGACGGCACGCAAAGTCTATTTATTGAAACCGGCATGGGTGCGAGGGCGCAAGGATTTGGAAATGCCTTCGTAGCGACGGCCAATGACGGTTCCGCAGTATTCTGGAATCCTGCCGGTCTTGACTATTTGAGCCAGTCTAATCTCGTCCTATTTCATTCCACGCTGGTCGCGGGAAGTTTCTACAATTTTGCAAGCGTGACATTTCCTTTCGTCCAATTCGGTTCCGTTGGCGTGGGTATCGCAAGAGTTGGAGTTGACGGTATAAGCATTACCAACGATTTTACCGTTATTTCGTCAAATCAATCATGGACCAAAGAAGAATATTACTTTTCGTACGGAAAGAAATTGCCTTGGTTTGGATTGGCACTGGGAACCACTTTTAAGGTAGATCATACTTCGTCAGCAAATCTGGAGAACGACCAGGTAAACACCGTCTCAGGTACGGGATTCGGTCTGGATATCGGCGCTATGTGGCGCCCCGATTATGACAATGCGATTCTACGCAATCTCTCTGTCGGACTTAATTTTCAAAATGTTGTACGGCCCAGTATTAAGATGGTCGATCTTAGCGATACCGATCCGTATAATATTAAATTTGGATTGGCAAAAGATTTATTTTTCGGCGATGAAACGTTGAAGAAATTTACTCTGGCGATTGACATGAACAAAAACCAGGAGACTCCTAATCCGACTTTTAATTTGGGCGCCGAATTCACTTATAACCGTTTCCTCGTTGCGCGTCTCGGTTTGATGGCCGGCCAGATGACGGTTGGTATGGGCACGGAGTTCAATCAATTCCAGCGTTTTCAGGTCGATTATTCCGTTAATCTCGGAAATCAGTTCGGCACCCCGCTGCATCGTTTGTCTTTGACCATGAATTTCGGTAAGACTGTTGAAGAGAAAATTCAAATCGCACGAGCCCAGCGTCTTGAAGAAGATCAGAAACTGATAACGAAGAATCAGGAAGCTGCCAGAGCGCGCGCCCTTAAAGAACATCATGCGCAAGGAAAGGAGCTCTTCAAAGATAACAAATTGCTTCCCGCCTTAGTTCAATTTGAACAGGTACTGCAACTTGACCCGGCCAACGAGCAGGCTAAATACTACATCGATAGCGTTAATATGCTGATGGACAAACAACTTGCGGATCAGCTTTCCGACACGGCTAACGCGATCAAGTCCCTTACAATTAATGAAGAAAACGACAAGTTTATCCGGGATCATTACAAAAAAGGTTCACAACTCGTCCAAAAGGGCGATTATCTTGGGGCCATAAGCGAGTACCAAAATGCGTTGGATCGCTCCCCAAACAATTCCGAACTCGCAAAGGCTTTAAATGAAACCCGAGGACTTTTGGATCAGAAGATCGGATCGTATATTGCCAAGGCACGATCCAGTGCGGCTGCAAATAACTTTGCGGAAGCCCTAAAACTCCTGAGCGAAGCCCGAGGCCTGGATCCGACTAATCAGACCATTCAAAAAGAGATTGATACTGAGCTTAAGAAAATCAGTAACCGCCTCAGTTTCCTCGAGTCTACACGAAGCGGTTTGGACGCTTATCAAAAGGCGGATTATCAGGCCGCAATGGAAGCTTTTGAACAGGCGCTGCTCATTGATCCAAGCAATGAAACTGTAAAAGAATATCACAAGAAATCCATTGTTCGAGGTTTTGCCACCTTTAAGAATCTGGAGGGCGACCAGGAAAAAACATATCTGCAGGGCGTCGACCTTTATGTCGAAGGTAAGTATGAACAAGCCATCATTATTTGGCAAAGAATTCTGGAAAAAGACCCATTAAATAAACGCGTTCTAAAGGCTGTGGATAAGGCTGAGGAACAGTTGCGCGTACAAAAACAAAATAATTTGCGGAAGAAATAGTAACCATCTTCAGATATGCTTTTTAAGAGTTCACATAAAGAAGAACTGAAAGTTCCGGCGGACATGAAGTACCTCGCGGATCTTCGCGATTTTGTGGTCACCATTGGAAGAAAAAACGGATTTGACGACAAGGTCATCGGTTCGTTAAAGCTCGCCACTGATGAAGCGGTTACGAATATCATCCGCCATGCGTATCGCGACACTCCCGGCAGAGGATTTGTCACGATGCGTTCGATTGTCAAGACGTCAAGTCTGACTATTGTGCTGATAGATCAGGGGCGTACTTTCGACCCAAGAAACGCAAAAGCGCCGGACATGAAGGAATATATCAAGATCGGCAAGAAAGGCGGCCTTGGTATTTTCATGCTTCAAAAACTGATGGATGAAATTGACTATCAGGTGACGAGCGAAGGCAACGAATTACGTCTCGTGAAATATCGTTCAGCAAAATCGAGACGAAAAACATTCTTAAGCCAGATCAACCTCAGAAACCGATATGCCATCATTTCCTCAGCCGCTTTGACGCTGTTCGTCGTTGCAGGATATATTGCGTTCCAGAAAGTTCAAACTGAGAATCTGGAGAGCCAGATATTAAAACGAATTACCGCTATTTCCGCAACAACATCGACTTCTAGCTCTGAATATATGGCGGATTTCAATGACCTATCCGTCTTCCAGATTGTTGATGCGCTTAAAAAGGAAAACGAGAATCTTATAGTTGACGTCTTCGTTGTTGACAAGGAGGAACGAATTTTTGCTTCTTCACGACGGCAGAGTTTGGGCAAATTTGAGATTCCTGCTGATTATGAAGTAATTGAGGTTCGCGGAATTCAGGATGGCCAGGAATACCCGGACAGTTTGTCCGAAAAAATCTCGAATCCGGCGCTGCTACAGACGGCACAAATATACAAATACGTGCTGGATGGCGAATATGTTTTTGACGTCCACACGCCTATTTATCGCTCAAACATTATTGATCAAGAAAATTTACTGGGCCAATCACGTGTCATTGTAAAAGAGCAGACTATTCAAAGTGAAATGGCGACACTCAAACTATTGGGTATTGTACTTGCCACCCTCATTCTTCTGCTTGGCTACACAGGCATTGCAATTCTAGTTGCGCGCATTATCAGTCCGTTCCAAAAACTGACGGACTGGATCCGGTCTGCGGGCCATGAAACGATCACCGACGACATGGATATAGACACCACGAATGAAGTCGGTGAAATTGCGCAGGCTTTCAGCGACATGGCGTCGAAATTTCGTAAAGCGCAGATCGGCCTTGTTCAACAGAAACAACTTCAAAAAGAAATTCAGGTTGCTCAGGAAATTCAGCATATGCTGCTCCCAACCACGTTTCCTGAAGTGCAGGGTTACGATATCTCTACCTATTATGAATCTGCAAAAGAAGTTGGCGGTGATCTTTTTGATTTTATCAGCGTTGATGAAGATACCATCGGGATAGTTGTAGCAGACGTTTCTGGTAAAGGCGTGCCCGGCTCACTGGTTATGACCATGATTCGTACGGCATTGCGGCTTGAGGCTCGTGGAAACAAGAACCCCGGCGATGTGCTTGCGCGTGTCAATGATTTTGTCGTTGACGATATGAAAAAGGGAATGTTCGTTACGATGTTCTATATTATTCTCGATTCACGAAATCGAACCATTCACTACGCGAGCGCCGGCCATAATCCGATGATCTTGCACCGTGCGTCGACAAAACAAACCTATTATTTGAATCCACGCGGGTTCCCGGTAGGTATTTCTTTGCCGGATCGTAAGTTGTTCGGCCAATCCATTCAAACCGACAGCATTAAGCTCCTTGAGGACGACGTTCTCATTGCTTATACGGATGGAATCACGGAAGCGATGAATACGAACCGCGACCTGTTTAGCGATGAGCGTTTTCTCGAGAGTATTCGAAAATATGCACTGAATGACGCCAAGGGTTTCGTGGAAAACATGCGTCAGGAAATTTTGTCGTTTACTGAGGGTGCCCCGCAGAACGACGACATCACATTTGTTGCCATTAAGGAAAATATGGCTTCCGGTGACGTGCTGTTTAATTTACGCAAAACTCTCATCGATGATGTCGCAGGCGGCATGAGCGTTAAAGACGCCTGTAAGAAGGCGCGTATCTCAACGTCAACGTACTACAAGTATAAAAAACGATTTGCCGAATTAGGGGATGAAGGATTAAGGAACAAGGCCGATGGTTCCGATATCGAAGCCCGGCATTTAAGCATAGAACAAAAGGCAAAAATTTTTGATATTATTCGTGAAAACCCCGATCTTGGGCCGAAGTTAATCGGCGACATGATGAATACAGAAAAATATGGATTTACCGTATTATCTGAAAAACGTATATATGATGAACTGATTCGTATGCGGTTAAACACACAAGAGAAACGTCAGGCCTTTGTTACACAACGCACTAAATCAAAACGGAAATTCAAATTACCCGGTACGCCTCTTCTCACCATGGACGGTGAAGTCATCAAGAGCAGCGGCTCGACCGACTCCATTGTTGACAGAATACTTCAACAACGGAAAACAGGCGAATCAGAACCCGAAAAAACCGAGCGACCCGTGTCGCAGGAATAACGTGCGCGCGCGGCCATTTACTAAATCAGTATTGACTTCCCTCTCTACTCTTCTATATTTTATCTTATTCACTTCAGTTTTATGGGGACAATCCGCTTTCGATGGAAAACGCGTTCTCATCGTCTTGAAAGATTCCAGCCGGCTCCAACCAACAAAATTAGTAATTGAGTCCAACGGCGGGCATGTTGTTCATATATACCCACCGCGGATCCTTCAAGCTCATCTCACAGAAAAAAGTAAATTAGCTTTAAATTTGAGCGAAATAATCACACTAATTGCGGAAGAGCCGATTCGTCCCGGAACTCTGAAAGACATGAGTATGGCAGAAGAAATGGGTGTCAGTAACTGGAACAATTTACTCATCACCACTGTAAAATCGCATGAAGTCGCTATAAAAAGAAACCCTGACGAAATTCCTCGCAGACCCACGAACGCAGCCGTAAATAATTATACAGCAATGCTGAATTCGAAAAATTTGAACACGAGCGACTACCTAATTGGGTCGGTAAGTGTAGGAATAATTATTGTGGAATCAAGTGGAACTGCGGATCATAAGACCGAGAAATGGACGTCAAGTGATATTGAACATATTACCGAGCAAATTTACGGCGGTATGGAGTGGTGGTCACAGGCGGGAGGTTATCGCGCAAATCTTTCTTGGACGTATGATATAAAGCGGTGTACTACCCGTTATGAACCCATAACGCGAAGAAGAGATGAAAGCCCAATTTGGGTCAAAGATTGTATGAACCAATTAGGCTATACTGAGGGTGAAGACTATGAGCGAACGCGTGCCTATTCGGATTTTTTGAGAAAGCAATACAAAACCGATTGGTCGTTTGTAATATTTGTTGTACCTGCGCGAAACGATGAGGATGGTTATTTTGCAAATAAATCCGGAGTCGCGTGGGCCTATGTAGGTGGCCCGTATATGGTCATCCCGAACAAATGCAACGGTTGGGGCTATAATCAGATTTGGAAAGTAATTGCGCATGAAACAGGACACATATTTAACGCAATGGACGAATACGAAAATAAGGGCACACAGCATACCGCTTCGATTTTGGATATGGCAGGCATGCAAAACTCAGACATGCAAATCCGAGATGCCTGCATGATGAAATCTAATGATCTTTTTCTTTGTGACCATACTCGTGCGCAAATCGGATGGATAGATTTGGATCATAACGGGATCTTTGATTCAGATTGTAGACACATCAGCTCCGTCTACCATCACGAAAAAATGGTTACTGAAACTAAATTGCCCATGACTCCCAAACTTATGTTCTATGAAAGTTTCGCCGGCCAAAATGAATGGTACGAAGATCACAATAATTACATGAAACACGGGGTTTATGTAATGTATGATTCTGTTTACGGCAGTTCGTCATGGCTCAATAAGGATTATTATGATTTCACCGCTTCTGTCAAAACGCTGTGGATTCAAGGCTCTGCGACAAGCGGCTACGGTTTGATGGTACGCGTGAAAACGGCAACCGACGGATACATTTTTTTTATAAATAAACATCGGCAGTATGCTTTTGGTAAATACGTCAATTCAAACTGGAAATATCTTGCGCCGTGGAGTTTTTCCGAAGCTATCAATACAGAAGGAGATAATATACTGACAGCACAATGTATCGGAAACCGTTTCACGCTTTATATAAATGATCAACGAATAAGTGAAGTGACTGATGATACATTCATCTATGGGAATGTTGGTCTGGCTGTACTACCTGAAGTGCAAATTGCGTTTGACAACCTTACCATTCTTAAGCCATAGTATTATTTGCTGCTACCACCCGTCATGATTCCACAAAACAATCCGGCAATTGCTTGTTTAGCCTTTTAATTATTTCAATTACATTAAATGCTTATGTCAAAAAATTATGTTGACAATCATTTTCTTTTTGGGTACTTTTTGCCAGAAATTTCGTGTGCCTTCCCGTCTCAACATGTTCTTGTTAAGTAATAATCTTTAATTTAATAGCTCTTCTTTTTTATTCTCTTAACGTCTTATCTACTGAAAAAACTAACCTCAGGAGGATCACAGATGAACTCATGTCGAACGAAGTTTTTTGCAAAAGCTGCAATAGGTATGCTGGTTGCGATGTTACTGTCGCAACAAGTAATCGCCGGCGGCTTTTCGATTTATGAACAAGGCGGGCGCGCAACGGCCCAAGGTGGTGCAGTAGTTGCCCGCCCATGGGACGCTTCCGCGGCATTTTATAATCCGGCCGGTCTTGCATTCTACGGGACGCCAGGACAATGGCGCATATACATGGGTATTACACCGGTTCAGTCTCTATCAAAATTCTCAGGTCTTGATCCGTATCCCGGAGCCGGCGTGAAAGAAGAAGCAGTAGAAAAATGGTTCCCGCCATTTTATGCCTATGGCATATATCAGATTAATGACAAGATGGCCGTCGGTCTCGCCATTACGACCCCCTTTGGACTAGGTACTGAATGGGAAAACAAGAATAATACGTATAGCGGTCGTTTCCGTTCGATTTTGGCAGATATTCAGGCCGTTTATATTTCTCCTACATTTTCTTACAAGATCAATGATATGTTTGGCGTGGGCGTTGGAATTGATTATGTTCATTCAAAAGTTGCATTAGAGCGTCACAGCGGAGCCATGTTTAATAATGGAAACGAGAACCGTCTGTATGATGTCATCAGTGTGGAGCTTGAAGGAGAAGACAAGGGATCATTTGGATTTCACGTTGCAGGTTTTGCAAAGGTGAATGAAAAATTATCCTTTGGTGTTGATTACAAGCACTCGGTTAACAATGAATATAAAGGTACTGCCCGTTTCCGTCAGATTAATACGGGTATTTCTGCACTGGATGCCACCGTCGCATCAACACTTGCGAACCCTCTTTACGGCGGCTTAATACAGAACGGCAATACGTCCGTGGAATTTCCAAGCAGTCTCGTTGTCGGTGTTGCATACAAGCCTATAGAAAAATTGTCGATCGAACTAGATTATGTTTATGCCGGTTGGAGCGTATTTGAGACCGTCGAAATTGAGTTCCCGGAATCAAGCATTTTGCAGACGAGCATTTTAGAGGAAAATTATAAAAACACCTGGCAGATTCGTTTTGGCGCCGAGTACGCCGTTAATGATAAACTCTACGCACGCCTCGGTTATATATTTGATAAAACGCCTGCGCCAACTAAAACCCTCAATCCTCTCCTGCCGGACGCAGATCGTAATGATATCGGTATTGGTCTTGGCTATAAGATTAATGACGCTTGGCACGTTGATGCTGCTTATCTTGCAGTTATGTTCAAAGAGAGAAGCACGAAGTCTACAAATGTAGACGGATACGATGGAGTCTATAATTCTCACGTTAATTTATTCTCTTTGGGATTTGGCTATAACTTTGGTGCAAAATAACAACAATTTATTGAAAATATTTTGGAGGTAAAAATGAAAACAATGCTTAAACACGGCCTATCGTTGCTTATTGCCGCCATAGTCTATGCCGGCTGCTCGGTAGATTACCCGTCCAGCAGTGAAAAACCTTTACCGCTGATAACAACCAGCGGGACGGCGAATTTCACAAAATTTGTCGTAGCCGGAAACAGCCTAACGGCGGGATATCAAAACGGCGGTTTGTCTGAACAATTTCAGGTAAACAGCTATGGAGCGCAGATATCGAGGCAACTAGGTTTAGAACACGGCGGTGAATTGGGTTCTGATTTTGAACAGCCGTTGGTTGACGATCCCGGAACAAGCGGCATATTAACTCTTAATCTAACGACGACCAAGCCGACCGCGGTAACGAATCCATCCAACAGCTTCATTAACGCCACATTAGGAAGAGCGTATGATAATCTTGGTATTCCAGGTGCATTTATTTATGACTTCAAGAATGGAACGTCTTCTGCCACTTCTTGGGTCGCTGGTGTGCTCGGATCTACTCCGAATACACTTTTCGACGCAATATTGCGAGGCTCAGGATCACAATTTACACAACTACAGACCTTGAATCCGACATTTATGATTTGGTGGGAAGGCCATAATGATATTTTAGGTTATGCTACCAATGGCGCCGGGCTTAATGGGGCGTTCACAGCTATTGCAGGGGTTCCTCCTTATACTCCCCGCAGCCAAGCTGAAGCTACTGCGTTTGGTTTTCCATCGACGCTGAACTTTCCGGATATGTATACAGACGCTTTGACAAGCGTTGCGGGCATTGCCGGGTCAGAAGTCATTACAGGCAATATTCCATACGTCACATCAATTCCTTACTTTACGTTTTTATATCCCAATCCGACTGTACTGCCGGTTGTGGATACACTTATCCTAAGCGCGGTAACCGGCGCAAGAGCAAGACTTTATTATCAGGAGACGAAAGACAGCATCCAATATGTGCTGTTGCCTGCTTCCTCAGTATTCGGAAGCACGTCTGCATCCATTGGAGATTTAAATGCTTCAACACCTTATGGGTTGCATCCTTTGGATCCCGTTAGCGGAAAGTACACGTTGACTTTTGCTGAAGTAAGACTCATCAAGTCGATTATTGACACGTATAATAGCGCCATCACAGCAGCCGCTGCGGCAAATAGCGTAACCGTAGTCGATTTCAATACTATCTTTAATAATATTGCCACGACCGGAATACCATATTTAAACGGCGCTTTTGTTGGTAAT
>JAEUSK010000199.1 GCA_016787925.1 bacterium
GATCGCGCTGGTGGTGGGCAATGAAGTGGACGGCGTGAGCGAGGAAGTCGTTGCCGCGTGCGATTTTGCGTGTGAAATTCCGATGTACGGAATGAAGCAGTCCTTGAATGTGGCTGTGGCGTACGGGATTGCGGTGTTTCAGTTGGTGGAAAAATTTAAGAAACGGATATGATATGTTATCCGAAGCCATTGATCCGGAGCGTCACGCCTGCGAAAGCAGGCGTCCAAAGCCTTGATGAGAAAATATTATGTATATATTGTAACAAGCAAAAGGAATGGAACTTTATATGCAGGGGTTACCAATAACCTTGTTAGACGAATTTCTGAGCATAAGAACAAAATCAACGAGGGTTTTACAAAAAAATACAATGTGGACCGACTTGTTTATTATGAAGAATTTCCAAATATTATCGATGCCATTCAGCGGGAAAAAAGAATTAAAAAATGGAAGAGACAGTGGAAGATTGAGTTAATTGAAAAACTCAATCCCCAATGGATTGATTTGTATAATGATTTACATTTCTAAATGAAGTAATGGACGCCTGCTTTCTCAGGCGTGACCTTTACGGTAGTAAAACCAAAATTGGTAAGGACAAGGCATGATCATTTCAGATAAGCTTAAAACAAAAACACAACATTTGTCAGAATCCGACATTGATCTGTCCTTGGATCTTTACGCGGAAATCGCGCGTTTGAAAAAAGACATGAACGCGGTTCTGCTTGCGCATTATTATCAGGAAGGGGAAATTCAGGATATTGCCGATTTTGTCGGCGACAGCCTGGAACTGGCGCGCAAAGCTTCGCAAACGAAAGCCGATGTGATCGTATTTGCCGGCGTACATTTCATGGCGGAAACGGCGAAAATACTGAATCCGGGTAAACCCGTTCTACTGCCCGATCTCAAAGCCGGATGCTCATTGGCGGACAGTTGTCCTGCGGATCAATTCAAACAATTCCGCGAAGCGCATCCCGATCATTTTGCGATCACGTATATTAATTGTACCGCGGAGGTCAAAGCGCTGAGCGATCTCATCTGTACATCCAGCAGCGCGGAGAAACTCATTGCGCAAGTTCCGCCTGAAACGCCGATCTTATTTTCTCCGGACCGAAATCTCGGCGCCTATTTGATGAAGAAAACCGGCAGGAAAATGACGCTGTGGAACGGCTCCTGCCAGGTGCACGAAATTTTTTCCGAAAAAAAGATCGCGCAGATCAAAGTTACGCACCCGGAGGCCAAACTCATCGCGCA
This sequence comes from bacterium, assembly GCA_016787925.1. Taxonomy (GTDB): domain Bacteria; phylum CLD3; class CLD3; order SB21; family SB21; genus SB21. The sequence goes on from JAEUSK010000199.1 coordinate 1,250, forward strand.
TCCGGAATGTGAAGACCATCTATTGAATATCGCTGATTTTATTGGTTCCACCAGCGCGTTGCTTAAATATGTCCAGAATGTCTCCGACAAGGAATTCATCGTGGCGACGGAAGCCGGGATCATTCACCAAATGGAAAAAGCATGTCCGGGTAAAACTTTCATTGCCGCGCCGCCCGATAATAATTGTGCATGCAACGAGTGTCCACATATGAAGCTGAACACACTCGAAAAGTTGTATCTTTGCATGAAAAACCGCTCTCCTGAAATCACAATGCCTGAAGATATTCGCCTCCGCGCGCTGAAGCCGATTCGAAGAATGTTGGACATGAGTTAGATCAACCGCAAAGGACGAGAAGGCCGCTAAGTTTTTTCGTACTTAATTCCCAGTTGCTGCCAATTATCATAGTGGCCAAAAAGCCTAAGATATGTTTCTTTGCGTTCTCTGCGTCCTTTGCGGTTAATGTATTCTAAAGTTTCCCAAAACTTTTTTTCACTCTTTTCGTTTAAATTCATATCTTTTCCACATCCAATTCGAAAAATAACCTATTCACACATTTTTCCGGAGAGTCTATCATGAAAAAATTTCTGTTCGGCCTTGCTTGTGCATTCCTGTTAGTTTCGCTTACGCAGTCTAACCTGTATTCTCAATTTGATTCTACTTTTTTTTCCGGCATGAAAGCCCGAAGTATCGGCCCGGCCGGAATGAGCGGGCGT
>JAEUSK010000208.1 GCA_016787925.1 bacterium
TAATGATTGCCGCCGGCGCCCCATGAGCCTTCCGGCATAGATATGATCTTTTCCGGAGGATGTTCGCTGACAGACTGCGCGCAATGCATCACGTTAACATCTTCATTCTCACTGAGTCGTTCAAAAACTTTTTTTAGAAATGCCGGACCTTCAAACCACCAGTGTCCGAAAAGCTCCGAGTCAAACGGCGCCGTGAGGGTTCCTTCATAACCGTACGTATCTTTAAATTTTTGCAGGGCCGATCGGATCGACGCAACAAAATGATCCGCATCTTCATTTAGCGCCGCTTCAATTTTTTCAGGCTGATAAGGCGTTTTAAGCCCGAGATCCGCCTGCAGACTGGTCACACGCCAATACCGATGGCCGCTTTGGTGGTGCTTTTTATGGAAATCGAGGTACCATTCTCCGCCGGGATATCCTTGTTCGCTGCTCCAAACCTGCATCGAAGTTTCAACGTCGCGCGCAAATATTGCTACGGACTCTGATCCGGATTGATGAGAAGACTTGGTACGATACACTTCGTAAACCGAATGCGAACCGTCCGGAACGGACTTGAATTGTTCACTCTTATCGAATTGTTCCACGAGTTTGCGCAGATTTTCAAAACGTCCTAAATAAATTCCGAGCGCTTTGCCGCCTTCAACTAAAGAAGAGTCAACGATAAAATAGTGCAGATCGTTTTCTTCCAGAATTTCCTCAACGCCTTTGCGTGAGTATGGCACATCGCCGAGCGTGGAGGGGACCATCGGTTTCCAGAAATAACGCGGGCGGTATGCGCATTCAGGTAACCAGATTCCTCTGGGTTTTTTTCCGAAATGTTTTTTATGAGTGAGCATCGCCATTTTCACTTGCGCCTGAATGCTGGAGTCCAGGCCGAGTAAGGGAAAGTATCCGTGCGTGGCGCCGCAGGTAATAATATCGAGGCAGTCTGCGTCCTGTAATTTTCGGAATGCGCCGATAATATCGGTATGATATTTTACCGTAAAATCGTGTTTTATGTTCTTATAGAATTCCAACCAGAAAAAAGCGAGCGGTAGAAACGGCCTTTCCTTTTCATCGGAGTGAAATGTTGACATATCTTCATGGGCACGCTCAATTTCATCGTCGAGATATTGCAAAAATTCGCTGATGAAGAGAGGATGCGATAACTGTTCTGCCAATACCGGTGTGACGCTTATTGTCAGTTTGGGTTGCTTTCCTTCGGCAAGGAGTTCATTCAGAATATTGAGCAGAGGAATATACGTCTCGGACGCCGCCTCAAAGAGCCATTCCATGCCGTGGGGCCATTTGCCATGGTTCATGACATAAGGTAAATGACTGTGCAGTACAAGTACGAAATTGCCAACGGAAGATTTTTTCATGAATGCCTCAAGGAGTGACAAGAATTACAAAAAAAATATAGGCAAGTTTACAAAGTGAATCAAGGCATTTAAAAAAGCGTTGCCAATACATAACCTTGCAAAAACAATTTATGTAACCAGCCGTACCATCGTTTTATTAAACATTATTGTCTCTGTCTGCTGTGCGGCTAATGTTTTCAACTACGATTTTCAGATTCAAATCCATTGTTGACAAAACCCCTCGTATTCTCTACATTTTAGAAATTATCAGGTAAATGCTGAATGATGCGCTTTTATCTTGTCGTGGCTACGATTTCGTGGTTATTCTTATCTTGCGGCGGAGTGGAAGAAAATCCATTTAATAAACCGCCTGAGATATTATCCATTCAGGCTCCCTCGTTTGTTTCCGCCAATGATACGATTTTCGTAAAAACGTATGATTTCGAGAATGATTCGCTTACATTAAAAGCGTCCGTATCCACGGCGGCAGGAAATTCCGTTGGAACAGCGTTCAGTAAATTATTTACCGACGACGGCCTTGCGGGCGATTATTTGGCTCATGATTATATATTTACCGGAATTGTCAACCGCAGCGCTCTATCAGCCCAGGTCACATCGCAATTTAAATTTGTATTCACGGTTTCCGAAAAAGGAAAAAACCCCGGCACGCCGCAATCGGTCATCATTTCACAAAACCCGGCCAACGCTCACCCTCCCGTGATCAGTAACCTCATCGCGCCCGACACGGTCAATACGTCGCTTGTCACAGAATTTCTTATCACGGTTGCAGTCTCCGATATCGAAGGATTATCCGATATTCTTTCCGTCACGCGGAAGACGCCGAGTGGTTTGGTTCTCAATCTTCATGATAATGGTTCAAATGGCGATGTTTCAGCAGGGGATGGGATCTACTCAGAACTTGTGTCAGTAAATCCGCCTCCGCCTAACGGAAGTTATTTGTTTACTTTTCAGGCTACTGATCGGTTAGGTTTAAAGAGCAACAGCATTCAGAAAACCATTGTCATAATCAATTAATAAACTATTCATGCGAACACTTCTTTTTTACATATTATTAATTCTTCCTCAGATGGTTTTTTCTCAAAAACCCGTTCACAGTTTTAAATTGTCCAATGAAAGAAGCAATTTATCCGAGGTGACATCCCGGCCGGCGGGAAACTTCATCGGAGTGATCACTGTTCATGAAGATACCGTACTTATAGAAGCCGGCGGAAAACTGAACATTACGACCGATGGCGGGGCATCATGGAAAGTTATTTCAACATCGGACGGAATATATAAAGGCAGTGTCCAGGCTATCAATTATTTTAAATCGAAGATTTTTGTTACTACAATTTTTGACACATCATTATCCATACAGCCTACGTATGGCGGCGGCGGCGGAATAAGCATTTCCAAAGATTTCGGACAGACGTGGATGCGTGTTCCGCAACCAAGAGATACGTCCGGTATGCTCGGAAGTATAACACGGACAGGGCCCGGCGGTCAGCCGCAAACATTCCTACTTGCGAAGGATTTTATGATCCGGCAAACGCCGTTTGTAACCGATACGATCTATATGGTGGCCGTCAAATCGCATATCGATAACGTGAGTTTTGATGTGGCCGTCACGGACACGTCAATTTGGCTGGCATGTTTTGGGGGAGGATTACGGTTTGCAAAAATTAATCCTGACGGTTCCATCGGTTTCTTCACACAGGCGCCGCTTCCACCGACGCAATTGGATGAAGTTCGCGCCGATACCAGCTATTCCTTTGACATTGATCCGATCGAGCATTTGAATTACCGCGTATTTTCTGTGATTGCGGCGCGCGACGGCATCTGGGCGGGATCGGCGGGGGGAATTAATCATTCCACGGACGGCGGCATGAGCTGGAAAAAATATACTGCAACCAACAGCGGTATATCCGGAAATCTGGTTACGGCTATCGGCGAACAAATATATTCAGAAGGCGGTAATACGAAGCGTAATATTTGGGCGTCAACTAACCGCGCGCTAAGCGAGTCTGAAGAGCACGGGCTGAGCGTGACATCAGACAGCGGAGCTTCATGGCGTGTGGCTTTGCGAGGGCCATTTGTGTACAATGTTGCGTTTGACGGCAAGGACGTATATGCGGCAACGAGTGACGGCGTGTATCGATCGGGCGATCTGGGTTTGACCTGGGAACATTTTTTGATATTGATTGACAAGAACACAGGAGATCGTAATTACGCCTATGAATTTCTTTCAGTTGGAATTGATACCGTTCAGGACATTATTTATTTTGGAAGTATAGACGGACTTGCCATATCTGATGACCATGGACAGACATGGACTTTCGCGCGTGCATCTCAAGAAGCAGGTAAGAATGGCACTCCAAAAAGCTATGCCTATCCAAATCCTTTTTCACCCGGAGTTGAACCGAATGTAGTTCGTTTTCAATTTGATCAAACCGGCATGAACACCGCAACGGACAAGGCTACAATTAAAGTATATGATTTCGCGATGGATTTAGTATCAACCGTTGCAAAAAATGAACCGATCACTAAAGCCTTTGCATGGAACGGATTGAATAACAAAGGTATGCGGGTTGCGAACGGTACTTATGTCTATATAATCGAAGCGGGTGGGAAGAAATTCTGGGGGAAATTGACGGTGAGGAATTAATACATTGAACCAATATCTATTCTACTTTAATTGTTTTTTATTACGTGTTAAGTATTTTTCATTTCTTCAGTTTACGATTCGCGCCGAGATTTCTGAAAGGGTATTAAGAGTTGATCTACAAAAGCATTACATATTTCAAATATCTTTGCGTTCTTAGCGCTCTTTGCGGTTCGATTGCATTTGCCGGAGAATCGGCAGGGCAAGCGGGATCTTTTTTGCGGATCGGCCTCGGACCGCGCGCCAAAGGATTGGGCGACGCCTA
>JAEUSK010000229.1 GCA_016787925.1 bacterium
GCCAGGCGCCCGGACTCTACTGCCATTCTCATAGCACGCGCCATTTTGATAGGGTCTTTAGCGCCGGCGATAGCGGTATTCATTAGTATGCCGTCACAACCCAGTTCCATCGCAATGGCCGCATCGGAGGCAGTTCCAACGCCGGCATCTACAATGACCGGAACCTGTGATTGCTCTAAAATAATTTGTAAATTGTAAGGATTACGTATACCCAATCCGGATCCGATCGGAGCGGCAAGGGGCATGACTGCGGCGCAGCCGATATCTTCCAATTTCTTACAAACAATCGGATCGTCAATACAATACGGCAGTACCGTAAATCCTTCTTTCACCAATTGTTTAGCACCTTCGAGCAATTGTTCATTGTCGGGAAACAGGGTCTTCTGATCGCCCAGCACTTCGAGTTTAACAAGATTCGAACCCAATGCTTCGCGCGCCAGAAGGCATGTCAATACCGCGTCTTTAGCGGTATAACAGCCCGCGGTATTCGGAAGCAATGTATATTTCTTTCCGATATAATCCAGTAAGCCCTTATCACCTGGATTATCTAATTTAATTCGTCTAAGCGCCACGGTAATGATTTCAGCCCCGCTAGCCTCGATCGCCTGTTTTGTTTCATCATAATCTTTGTACTTGCCTGTTCCAACAATAAGGCGGGAAGTAAATTCGTATTTTCCAAAAACCAATTTATTTGGATCTTTCACCACATGCTCCTTTTGAAAAATTCCATTTGAATATAGGATGATCCATTCAAAATATCAATCTTTCATCCGCCTTGTACGGCGCGAATAATCTCGATCTCATCGCCCTCTTTGATCCCTGCTTTTTCGAAATCCGTGCGCTTGACAACATTTAAATTGAGCGCAACGGCAATGCCGCTCGGCTGATTGACTTGAAAATGCCGGAGCAACTGAGCAATCGTCTCAATATTGTCGAGATCGTAAAACTGTCCATTCACTTTGATATTCATATGAACTTAAACTTTTTTTCGATTCGTTTATTTCAAATTATGCACATAATCGGCGAGTTCACTCAGTACCGGTTCGTGAATGAAATGAAATCGCGGCATAACGGTATTGCCGGTCTGAATTATTTTTTTTACGTACTCTCGATCCAGTGAGCGTCCCCGCAAACCTTTTGCCTGGGTCGTTCCGCCGCCTTCAGTGCCGTGGCACGTCGCGCAGTTTTTTAGGAAAATATCATGCGCATTGCCCATCTCTATGACAGCACTCTCCTCCGCGTCCTTACGCCCATATGACAACAAAGTAATAAGTCCGATGACTGCTGTCGCCGTCACAAGCATAATTAGTATTTTACGTCCTGCCATCTTAACGGTTAATACCCTTTCGTCCGGCCTGACCCCAACTGTTCCGCTTTGCTTTTTCAGGCGGGTTAGTTTTGATTTTAACAACCATCGCCTGACAGGGTTTAAATAATCGATAAAAAGAATCCCGTTCAAGTGGTCTATTTCATGCTGGATAATTCGTGCTTCAACTCCGGAATAGCGCGCGCGAAGCATTTGGCCTTTCAAATCCTGAAATTGAATCGTGATGTTCTCCGGTCTCGTAACATCAGCGTAGATATCCGGCATGCTCAAACAACCCTCGTTAAAGACGTTTTGCCCGTCAGCTGAGAGAATGAAGGGATTAACCAGCGTCATCGGGCGCGGCATGCGATCACCTGCCAGGCGACCCGGGTCTATCACGATTAACCGTGCGTCGGCGTGTACTTGCGGCGCCGCCAATCCAACCCCATTATGCGAGGTCATCGTCTCGATCATGTTCAAGGCAAGATCAGAAACTCGCTCGTCTGGAACTCTAACTTCGCCGACGGTTTTTCTCAAAAAAGGATGTCCGTAAATTAAGACCTCCAGTGCCGCCATAATTATTTAGGCTCGATCGCCTTAGCTTCTTCACCGGCAGTTTCGTCAGTCCTCCCGGACGGTATAACCGACGATACGGCTGAGCGCTCAATTTCTACTTTCACATTATCTGCTATTTTTACAATAACCGACTTTTCTTTGGTCGACTGAACTGTGCCGTGCATGCCGCCGACAGTTACAATCTTGTCGCCTTTGACCAGGCCCGATACCATTTTTTCATGTTGCTGCTGGCGTTTCTTCTGTGGGCGAATCATCATGAAATAGATGATCACAATAATCAGGATAAACGGAATAAATTGTACAAGTGGATTCGGAGCTTCTCCGCCGGGAGCAGGATTTCCGCCCATCCACAACATCATTGAATTTAGGAACGATAAATACAAGGGTCACCTCTTTGTTTAATGGATAATATACTAAATTGAACTAAAGATCGATGTTATCATAATAATTTTACTTTATCAAGAAGCACATCTCTAACCGTTTCCAACATCCACGGATGAATAACCGAATTAGAGCCTATCACATTACCCTTATATAGAAAATCGCCGTAGCCGGCAAAATTTGTTACCTGCCCGCCCGCTTCTGATATAATCAGCGAGCCGCCGGCAATATCCCATGGTTTCAGGTTAAGTTCCCAAAATCCGTCAAATCGTCCACATGCAAGATAACACAGATCCAGAGCGGCTGAGCCCGGCCGGCGAACGCCGGACGTTTGCATCATGAATGACTTAAATATTTTCAAATAGTCGTCAAGTAATTCGTAATTTCTAAATGGAAATCCGGTGGCAAGAAGGCAACGGGATTTATCCGTCGTTGATGAAACGGATATTTTCCGGTTATTGAGAAAAGCCCCTTTACTCTTCTCCGCAGTAAATAGTTCTTTTCTGACCGGTTCGTATACCACGCCTGCGCGCAATTCTCCTTCCACTTCCAACGCAATACTTACCGCGAACATTGGGATACCGTGAATGAAATTGGTCGTTCCGTCCAATGGATCAATGATCCATCGGCATGCGTCAACATTTTTGTCCTGGCCCGATTCTTCCGCAAGAATTTCATGCTTCGGAAAGGCGCGTTGAATATACCTGATAATCATTTCTTCGGAACGCCGGTCCACGTCGGTAACAAAATCATGGTGCTGTTTTGCATCAACCTGCAGTACTTTGCCGTAACTTTCCATGATCACGCGGCCGGCCTGCATGGCGGCGCCGACGGCGATACTCATCGCATTTCGTGGACTATCCAAATGGGTTCTCCAAAAACCATCAGTTGACTTTTTGCATCGCGCGAATCTGTTCAATCCGCTGTTTCGCGTAAATACCGTATTCGCTTCCCGCTCCGTTCGTTCGTATAATATCTTCATACAACCGAACCGCTTCATTGTATTTTGACAGCTTCACGTAACATTCCGCCGCCTGACTCTTGGCCGCGCTTGCCCAATCGAATTTTTTCCCAAGCGTCAGATACGGTATCCGTAAATACTCAAGCAAAGCTTGTTCAAAATTACCCATCGCCCAGTAAGTCTCGGCTATATTGTATTGGATCTCAGCTTCGTCCTCTCCCGAGGCAATCCGAATCAGCTCTTTGAAATATTCGAGCGAACGATTATATGACTTCAGGTTCTTAAACATTACCCCAATGTCGATCCGTTTGGAAAAAATATTCGCAGGCTCGTCATCAGGAAATTTTTCAAGATATTGCTGAATAAGAAGCAAAGCGTTTTCATAATATCCTGCGGCTTTATATACTTTGATCAGAAAATCGGTGCCATACTTGGCGTCTGCCATTTTAATATATGGATTCTGAAGCGCCATCTTAGCGGCTTCCATGGCCATCTGAGGCTGTTCCAGCCGGAATGCTTCATTCGCCAATCTCAAATATACCTTGGACAAAATCTCGCTGTTCGGATATTTTTGCGGAATCTGTTGGAGGAGTTCAAATCCTTCCTTACTCTTACCCTCATTAAAACGAATCACACCCATTTCATACATGACTTCAGCAGCAATGGCCGAGTTCTTATAGTCGTCTAAAACCCGGGTATACGTTTTGAAAGCCAGTTCATAATTTGCCCGGGCGCCCTGATACTGGTAATAGCGGCCCAATTCATACAAAAATTCGGCTTTGTAATTTTGATGCAGAGCCTTCAGATTTTTTTCACTGTCGTATTTCTTACTGAATTCTTTTTCTAGGGCAGACGTTGCGTTGATTTGCCCCAACCGGTAAGCACACACAATAATCCGTGAGTCAAAAATGATCTGCTGCAACTTATCTGTGGACCATTCAGACAATTTCAGATAAGCCGTTCGGGCGGAATCGTATTGTTCCGCCGTAAAATGAATTTCTGCGACACGGTTCAATCCCTGATAGCCTGCATCGGTTTTAGCAAATTTGTCGGCCAGCGTACGGTAAAATCGGATCGCGTTTCTGTAATCCTGTTTTTGATCATACAGCCTCGCCAGCGTTTGCAAAGCCTGCTGCGCGTATTGGCCGCCGTTATCCGGATAAAGATAAGATTCATAGTACTCGATTGCGCGGGTCTGATTATTCAATTTTTCATAAGCATAAGCTATTTTATAATCGGATGTCTGGTGAATGGCGGACGGTGAAATGGATATATCCAAATCGGAGAATTCATCCTTGTTCAGCTTCACACTGTTCAGAAAAGCCTGAATCGCTTTATCATACTGCTGAGCATAAAGATAATTATTTCCGATTCCCTGAATGGCGCTGTCGGCGTAACTCGTGTAGTAGTACTGATTGATCAACTCGTTATAGGCTAAAATCGCAGGCTGATATTCGTTTTGGTCTTCTTTATATTTTGCCATCATGAACTTAACCTGCGCAACGTGCTTGCCTCGCGGAAAAGCTGTTATATAGGCATTCATTGCCTTGAAATATTCAGCGCGATTCGTTAAATAAGCATAACACAAGATATTGTTAAAATACGCGTCATCAGCGTACTGCCCCGATGGAAATGCGCGAATGATCTCATCGAAACATTCAATGGCCGAAACAAATTTCCTCGGACCGGCTTTTGAATCCTTTGCCGATTTATCAGTTTTCTTGGATTGTGCGGCTTTTTTGTCGTTATCAGCCGGCAGACTCACTTCCCTCAAATCCCACAATGCACGTCCCAATCCCATTAATATTTTATCGCGAAAGGGAGTGGAAGGATAACGTTCCAGCACCGCCGTATACGCCTCTTTGCTTTTTCTTGCACGGTCGTCGGCTTGGCTCATTTTTTGAAGATTACTCTCAACGATGTACAATGTCGCTTCATCGGCATACTTACCCACTGTTAATTTCTTGTACATCTCAAGTGCGCTGTCGCCGTACATTGCCAGTTCGGATGATTTTCTTGACAAGCGGTCGAAGGATAGTGCCGTATAATATGCCGCTTCTTCGATCAATTGTTTATTTTTGGTGACGGCCATTACGCTGCGAAATAACTCCGCTGCACCTTTATAATCTTTCAGTTCCTGAAAAAATAAAGTTGCGTATGAGAAAAGCATTTCATCTTTCGGTTTTTCCGCGATCAGGTCACCTAGTAAATAGACAATACGTTCGGTGGTCTTGTTGTTGCCTTCAGGATAATACGTTACGATATAATTCAGCTCCGTATTCACGACATCAAGTATGGAGCTGCCGGGAAAATCATTTTTGAATTGACGTAAAATATCAAGGGCTTCCTTAATCCGGCTATCTTTTCGATAAACCTGCGCCAAGTTATAACGGATCTGATCCGCCTGAATATTCTTTGGATACTTATCGGCGAGATCTTCATAGACGATGGCAGCTTCCGCATAATCACTTAATTGATTCTGTAAAAGGGTGCCGCGCCGCAGAAGAACACGATCCAAGGCGGAGTAGTCCGGATAACGTTTTGCGAACAGGTCGTAATACGAAGAGGCTTCGCGGTATTTCTTTAATTCAGTAAAATTCTGCGCCACTTTGAGGTAAGCCAACGGCAAATACAAGGCGCCGCCTGATTTTTCACCCCATGTATTGATTATGGTAAAATACCGTTCGTTGGCCCCGTCAAGGCGGTTCAATTTCTCTAAGACTACACCCCATTTAAATACCGCTTCGAGCGCATTAAGGCTGTCCGATTCATCCTCTGCGATCTTTTTGTAAGAATCGGCGGCCTGAACATATTGGCCAGTCATAAAATACGTATCGCCGATATTGATCTGCGCCGCATTCTTCACGCTCAACGGCAGGATCGGCGTCCCAACGACGCTTTCAAACATTTTTCGCGCGTCGGTAAACTTTTTCTCGCGAATAAGTATTAATCCAACTTCAAATTGCGCATACGCATTCATTCTTGTTTTGCCGTAACGGCTGATGATCTTGTTATACGCATTACGCGCTTCGTCGGAACGGCCATGTAACTCGCTGATTCCCGCTTTTTCAAATATCGCCTGCGCAACCATTTCCGGATCTTTGGCTTTGTCAACTACGTTTTGAAATTCAATAGAGGCCTGAACATAACTCTTTTCGTTTTTCAGCAGGATCGCCAGTTTCAATCGGCTTTGCTGCGCTTCCGGGATATCGGGCTGGTCCGCAATCAGTTTCTGCAATCTGTCCTTAGCGTTTTTCAGATCTCCCGCTTTAATAAAATAATCGCTTGCCAGAAGTATGGAAGATACGGCGTTCGGAGAGCCCGGATAAAATGTGCCGATGGTCGTCAGAGAATTAGCCGCGCCGGCATAATCGCCCATAGCGGCATAGCATTCCGCTACCTTCTGCCACGCATCAGGCGCGCGTTTATCTTTTGGAAAATCGATCGCCAGAAATTGAAAATCTCTGCGGGCATTCTCATAATTTTTGTCATTAAAATTGGCCATTCCGGAAAAATAACGCGCGTCAGGAAGCCTTGAATCGGATGGATAATTTTTGACGAATTTCGAAAACTCCTGGGCGGCCAATCCATAGAGCTTGTCGTCGTATAACTTTCGGGCATACAAAAAATCAGTATCTGAACTGCTGACCTGCGCCCAAAGCGAACTGCAGAAAAGAACGCCCAATATCAAAATCATCAATTTAGTTCTCATACTTAGTCTCCCGCTTCATCTCAACATGAGATTGGCATATTTGACCATCAGCCGGCGCTCAATGCCGTCGTGAAACAAGATGGTAACTTTTTGCTTATCGCCGAGTCCTTCACTTTCTGTGATCCGGCCTGAACCAAAAGTGGGGTGTTCAACGTTTTGTCCGGATCTATATTTCAATTCTGAAACCTGCGCGTCTTCAAGCATTTCCTCTGATACATCTTTCAGCGAGCGCGAACCGTAACCCTTGGCTTCTGAACTCCTCTTACGCGATCCGAAACGGGCCATTTTTTTATCCAAATTGCTTTCCCCATCCAAACCCATTTCGCTATACGATCCGCTTTCTTTCTGCCAACGT
>JAEUSK010000137.1 GCA_016787925.1 bacterium
TTTGCCTCCACCTGTGACATCATCGGCGGTAATTCGGGTTCTCCCGTGATCAATAGACGCGGCGAAGTAGTCGGGCTCATTCACGACGGCAACATGGAGGGTTTGGTCGGCAATTTCATTTACAACAACGAAACGGGCCGCTCGGTAAGCGACCACAGCGCAGGCATGATCATGGCGCTCCGAAAACTGTACGACGCCGATAGAATCGCAGATGAACTGGAAGGAAAGTAACCATATACGAGGAGAGTTTATGAACCAGACTGAAAGTCAAAACAACATTGTAGCTCAAACCCAGGACACCTCCCCATTCCTACCCGCAACAGCAACCGGTTTGCTTGTTGCCAGTGTTATTTTCGGATATGTTGTGACTATGCTGTTTGCCTTGGCAGGCATCATGAGTTCATCGACGGATACCGGGAAGACGGTCGGTGATCTTATTTTAAAAATCGGATTGTTGGTTGGCACAATCTGTTTTGTTGTGCCGGCTTATTGGTACACGCGCAGGGAAAACAAATCCATTAAAGCCATATTTCGATTCCATCCCGTTTCATCGCGGACTATTCTCTTCTCTTTTGTATTGGCGCTGGGCCTTGTGGTAGTCACGGACACGATCGACCGCTGGATCGCGCCGATGATCAACAGCTATCTTGACAGTACGATCGGCGCTCTGTCGCCGGAATTGATGTCCGACAAGATCCTTGAAAAAATGAAAGAGGAATTTAAAATCACCGGTTTCATGAGCGGCATCCTGCTCATTCTTGCTGCGGTCTTCGCTGCAGGAATTTGCGAGGAAATGCTCATACGTGGCATGTTCCAGGGAGCCTTGGAAATCAAAATGAATGCCGTCTGGGCCGTCGTCATTTCAAGTCTGGTTTTTTCATTTATCCACATAAATCCTTGGGGTGGCGTGCAGATTTTCATTATTGCGGTATTTCTGGGTGTCATCGTGTGGCGAACGGGCAGTATCATCCCGTCTATGATCATGCATGCCATGAATAATTTCCTCGTCATTGTATTTAATAATCTAGACCCGGAAACGCTTGCCTGGTATGGCGATGAAAAGCATATTGAACCTGCGGCGATCGGGTTTGGTATTCTTCTTTCCATAATCGGCTCAGCCGGTCTGTGGAATTCTTCAAAAAAAGCCCTCAGCCAAAATATCATGGGAAGCTCGTAATTACATAAAATCATGTGAATTTATGACTTTCGTCATAGATATCTAAATTAAACTTCATTACTATGATTTGGCAATAAAAGGTGAATAATGCCTGTATTTGAATACCGCTGTAAAAAGTGCAGTGAAAAATTTGAACAGCTTATATTTTCTGTCAAAGAGTCCGTGGAATGCCCTAAATGCGGGAATGCCGATAATGAGAAGTTGATCTCAGCTTTTTCGAGTAAACATTTTCACGGCGCTGCGGCTTCTCCAAATTCGTGCGCTTCCAGCGGGGGCTTTACCTGAGCGTAGGTCGTTTAACCGATAGGTTATCGGTTTTTCTATAACTCCTTTCGTGCTGAATCATAAGGAGGAAACATGATCTCAGCGATTGCGGGATTTGCCGCAGGTTCCATTCATGTTTTGGCCGGACCCGATCATCTTGCCGCGATCTCTCCGCTTGCCGTCGAAAGCAGGAAATCCACATGGCTCATCGGCATGAGATGGGGACTCGGCCACACGGCCGGCGTCGGACTTGTCGGCCTACTTGCGATACTCGGACGCGAACTGATTCCCATTGACCTCATCTCGTCCTACAGCGAACGGCTGGTCGGACTTGTTCTGATCACGATCGGCGTCTGGGGCATTCACAAAGCGCTTTCCAAAACCATTCACACGCACCACCATACGCATGACGGCACAGAGCACGTTCATTTACACGCGCATGTGAACATCGCCCACGATTCTGAAAAAGCGCATCGTCATACGCACGCGGCGTTCTTTGTGGGCATCATTCATGGCTTTGCCGGCAGTTCACATTTTCTGGGAATTCTTCCCGCATTGGCCTTGCCAACACGTATGGATGCGGTCATTTATCTTGTCGCGTTTGGCGCAGGAACGATTTGCGCTATGATGGCTTTTGCATCGGCTATGGGGATTCTCGCCGCGAAACTCGCTCAACGTGGAATTCAATTTTATCAACGATTATTAATCGGATTCAGCACCGCTTCCATCGTTATCGGCAGTGTTTGGTTTTTTATTTGAATGAAGGCGTAGGTTATGCACGAACTTTCGGTCGCTCAGGAAATCATTGGTATTGTGCAGGAAAATCTTCCAGACGGAAATAACCGCCCTGTAAAGACGGTAAAATTGAAGATCGGCAAACTGACCAATATTCTTCCGGATTCGCTTACGTTTTGTTTTGAAGCGCTGATAAAGGACACCGCACTTGACGGCGCGCAATTGGACATTCAGCATATTCCCGTCACGCTGCAATGCAATGGCTGCCGTGCCGTTTCCGAAATCGAAGGATTTATATTTGCTTGTCCGTCTTGCGGGAGCGCGGATATTAAAACCATTGCGGGGGATGAATTGCAGGTATCGGAAATCGAAATTAGCGATTAAGGAGCATACATGAGTCTGATTACACTGGAAAGAAAAGTGCTGGAAAAAAATGACGTCATCGCTCAAGCGATACGAAATCGGCTTCGCGAAAAGAATATTTTTGCGATCAACTTACTTAGTTCTCCCGGCTCAGGAAAAACAAGCCTCGTCGAACGCACTATTTTTCATCTCAAGGACAAAGTTAAGATGGCGGTGATCGAAGGCGACGTTCAAACCGACCTGGATGCGCAGAGAATAAATAAGCTGGATATTCCCGTTGTGCAGATCGTTACCAATGGCGCGTGTCATCTTGAAGCCGCACTCGTGCGCGACGCGTTCGATCAGTTGGATATAAATGACACCCAGATGTTAATCATCGAAAACGTCGGAAACCTTGTTTGCCCTGCGGGATATGATCTGGGCGAAACAACAAAAGTGGTAGTACTCAGCACGACGGAAGGCGACGACAAACCGCTTAAATATCCTGCGATGTTTCGTAATGCATCCGTTCTGATCATCAACAAAATCGATCTTCTTCCTTATTTGCCCTGCAATATTGAGACAATGAAAACGAATGCTCGTTCGATCAATCCATCCTTGAAAATATTTGAAACATCCTGCACGACGGATAAAGGTATCGCCGAATGGTGCAGTTGGATTGAGTCACAAATTAGAAAATGAAAACACGTATTCACATTACAATTCGTGGAGCTGTTCAGGGCGTGGGCTTTCGGCCTTTTATCTATAAGCTTGCACTCGAAATGGGTTTGTCTGGTTTTGTGCTCAATTCACCAACCGGTGTTTTAATTGAGGCAGAGGGTGAGAAAGAATTACTGGACCATTTCGTGCTGCAAATTCAATCCACAAAGCCGCCTCATGCAATGATCTATAGTATGGAATTTTCATTTCTCGATCCGTCAGGCTATACCGCTTTTCAGATTAGTGAGAGCATTTCCGACGGAAAAAAATCGGCGTTTATTATGCCGGACCTGGCGGTTTGCGATGAATGCCTCAAGGAACTGTTTGATCCGAAAAACCGCCGGCATCTTTATCCTTTTATCAATTGCACGCACTGCGGGCCGCGATTTTCGATCATAGAATCATTGCCGTATGACCGTCCAAACACTTCCATGAAAAATTTTATTATGTGCAATGCGTGCCGAATGGAGTATGAAAATCCGTTGGATCGACGTTTTCATGCCCAGCCGATCGCATGTCCCGATTGCGGGCCGCATATTGAAGTTTGGGATAAAGATCGAAATATTTTGGCCGGCCGTGATACCGCGATAGAATTTACAGTAGATGCGGTTAGAGACGGCCGGATTATTGCCATGAAAGGCCTTGGAGGTTATCAATTAATCTGCCGCGCGGATGACGATAAAGTCATCGCCCGTTTACGCGAACGAAAACACCGCGAAGAAAAACCATTCGCCGTGATGTTTCCCGACATGAAATTCCTTCAGCAAGATTGTGATGTGTCTTATTTCGAGGAGCGGTTGTTGTTTTCCGCCGAATCGCCGATTGTTTTACTGAAGAGAAAAGAGAACGTCCGTAGTTCAAAAGTATCTGTTGCGGTTGCCCCCGGCAATCCCTATCTCGGAGCAATGCTGCCTTACACCCCGCTGCATCATATCCTTCTGCGCCAATTGAAACTTCCGATCATTGCCACCAGCGGAAATTTATCAGAGGAACCGATGGCGACGACAGAGGATGAAGCGGTAAATAAATTATATGAAATCGCAGATCTTTTTCTTGTTCATGACCGCCCAATCGTTCGTCATGTGGATGATTCCGTTGTTCGTGTTGTCATGGGCCGTGAAATGGTCATGCGCCGCGCGCGTGGATATGCGCCCTTGCCGATAACAATTAATAGGCCGGACAACGCCGAACTCCCTTCCGTTATGTCGGTTGGCGGGCACTTAAAAAATACCGTCGCTCTTTCTGTTGAAAATAATATTTTTATGAGTCAGCACATCGGCGATCTGTCAACGCAAGAAGCTTATACCACCTTCTTCAAAGTAGTTCAGGATTTTCGGCATTTGTACCATGTTGAACCCGAAATCGTCGTCAGTGATAAACATCCGGAATATCTGTCGGGTAAATTCGCAGAAACCCTTACTCAATATCCAATCCAGGTGCAGCACCATGAATCGCATATAGCGGCGTGCCGTCTGGAAAATCAATGCGAAGGACAAGCGCTCGGCGTTTCCTGGGACGGTACGGGATACGGCCATGACAGAACGATCTGGGGCGGTGAATTTTTTATTTCGGATGACGACGGGTTTAAACACGTCGCGCAGCTTCGGCAGTTTCGCTTGCCCGGCGGAGAAAAAGCGGTTAAAGAGCCGCGACGCTCCGCTGCGGGAATTTTGTATGAAATGTATGGCGAGCAACTTTTCACCGATTATGAGGAATTGTTGAGTAATTTTACATTTGAGGAAGTCGCTGTTATACATCAGATGTTGTCCAAGAAAATCAATTCGCCCATTACTTCAAGCGCGGGAAGATTATTTGACGGGGTCGCATCCCTCATTGGTTTACGTCAGCATACAAATTATGAAGGCCAGTCCGCCATGATGCTGGAATTTGCGGCAGATTCCGCGATTACTGGAATTTTTGATTTCGAAATCCGTCGGTCAGATAAATTAATTCTCGATTGGCAGCCGATGATCGAAGAGATATTGACTGAACTAAGACGAAAAGTTCCTGCGCCCATTTTAGCGGCAAAATTTCACAATACTTTAGCTGAAATGATCGTTGCTGTGGCAAAAGAGGCCGGCGAACAAAAAGTCATACTCAGCGGCGGCTGTTTTCAAAATGCTGTTCTGCTGGAAAAAACAGTTCAGCGCCTAAAGGCTTATGGAATCAACGTTTACTGGCATCAACGCATACCGACCAACGACGGAGGAATTGCAGTCGGGCAAGTTGCGATCGCTATGCAGCAGTTACAGAAAAGACGCGCTAATACAGTTGAAGAAGCATTAAAGTAAAATAAAGGAGATAAATATGTGCCTTGCCGTTCCGGGAAAAATAATTTCCATCGACGATTCGGCCGCTCTTCGCATGGCCAAGGTTAATTTCGGCGGCGTCGGTAAAGACGTTTGCCTCGAATGGCTGCCAGAAGCGAAAATCGGCGATTACGTTCTGGTGCACGTCGGCTTTGCTCTCAGTAAGATCGACGAAATAGAAGCGAAAGAAACACTGCGCATGCTGACGGAAATGGGTGAATTGATCGAGGAAGAGGAAGAACGAAAAAAATTTAATGCCGACAACGCCATTAAAACGTAGCGAGGTGATCCGTGCGCTATATTGACGAGTACCGCGATGCGAAAGCCGCAAAACATTTTGCGGAACTGATCAAAAAAACAGCCACGCAACCATGGACGATCATGGAAATTTGCGGAGGGCAGACGCATACGATCCTAAAATACGGTATCGAAGACCTTCTGCCCGATACGATCACGCTGGTTCACGGCCCCGGATGTCCGGTCTGCGTAACTCCGCTTGAAATGATCGACAAAGCAATAGCGATTGCATCCCGCGATGACGTGATATTTACATCCTTTGGCGATATGCTCAGAGTTCCGGGATCTAAACACGACCTGCTTAGCGTTAAGGCTAACGGCTATCAGGTTAAAATGCTTTACTCCCCGCTCGATGCCGTTCTGCTTGCTGAAAAAAATCCGGATAAGAAAGTGGTGTTTTTCGCCGTCGGATTCGAGACCACCGCGCCGCCCAACGCGATGGCCGTGGCTGAAGCGAAACGCAGAAACGTGACAAATTTTTCGATCCTATGTTCGCACGTGCTCGTTCCGCCTGCTATCGAAGCGCTCTTGTCCTCCCCTCTTACAAAGATTCAGGGATTTCTCGCGGCAGGCCATGTGTGCACGGTGATGGGTTATGATGAATATATTCCGCTGGCGGCAAAATACAAAATTCCGATCGTCGTTACGGGATTTGAGCCGGTAGATATTCTGCAGGGCGTGTACCTGGCGGTAAAGCAACTGGAAGAAAAAAAACATGAAGTGGAAAATCAATACAGCCGTGTCGTTCAAAAAGAAGGCAATCGTCCGGCAAAGAAACTGCTGTCAGAAGTTTTTGATACCGTAGACCGAAAGTGGCGCGGGATCGGAACCATTCCAAAAAGCGGCTATCAGCTAAAAGAATCTTATGCGGAATTCGATGCGGAGAAAATATTTAAAGTCGAAAATATCTCTCAGCCCGAATCCTCCATATGTATAGCCGGAGAAGTTCTTCAGGGATTAAAGAAACCTGTCGCATGTTCCGCGTTCGGTAAGGAATGTACTCCGGAACATCCGCTCGGCGCGCCGATGGTTTCTTCCGAAGGCGCCTGCGCGGCCTATTTTCATTATGGGAAAATTAATAAGAATTAAAGCCAAACCTGTAAGGTTTCACAAACCTTACAGGTTTAAGAATAAACAATATAATGAATACACCTCTTGACATCTCAACCGGACTCTCCTGCCCTATTCCGATTAGCGAGTATGAAAAAGTATTGCTCGCGCACGGCGGAGGCGGAACGCTTTCTCATCAGTTAATACAGAAAATGTTCTTTTCGCAATTCGATAGCCCGTTATTGCATGCAGAGCATGATGGCGCGGTATTTGAAGCGGGCGGAAATCGTTTTGCTTTTTCAACGGACTCGTACGTCGTCCAGCCGATCTTTTTTCCCGGCGGCGATATCGGCGATCTCGCGGTCAACGGTACGGTCAACGACCTTGCCATGTGCGGTGCAAAGCCTCTGTATATTTCGGCCGGATTTATTTTGGAAGAGGGTTTTCCAATGGAAGATCTTTGGAAAGTCGTGTTGTCCATGAAACGCGCCGCAGAAAAAGCTGACGTACAAATTGTCACGGGCGACACTAAAGTGGTGGATAAGGGCAAAGGCGATAAAATATTCATTAATACTTCCGGCATCGGTACCATTGAAAAAGGAATAAATATTTCGCCGCTCAACGCTAAAGTTGGCGACGCGATTTTGCTCAACGGGCGTATAGCCGATCATGGTATCGCCATTATGTCGGCGCGTGAAGGTCTGACGTTTGAAACCACCGTCGAAAGCGATACGGCGGCGCTCAACGGATTGGTTGAAGCGATGTTTAGTGTTACAAAGAACATTCATGTTCTCCGCGATCCTACGCGCGGCGGTATTGCAAGCGCTTTGAACGAAATCGCTATGACGGCCGATATCGGTATATATATTGAAGAAGACAAAATTCCAATTACCGAGGACGTCAAAGGGGCCTGCGAAATTCTTGGCCTCGATCCGTTGTACATTGCCAACGAAGGAAAATTGCTGGCATTTGTCGCTCAAGAGGACGCGGAAAAAGTTCTGAATAGCGTGCGCGCGCATCCGTTAGGTAAAAACGCGCAGATTATTGGAAAAGTGGTTTCTGAGCATCCAAAAAACGTGGTGATGAAAACGTCCATCGGCAGTTTGCGCATTGTGGATATGCTGTCGGGCGAACAGTTACCACGAATTTGCTGAATGGAACTTCCTACGGATTGTCAAATTACGGTACCCTGTTCAAGAGGCTTTTCAATGAATAACACCAAACACAAAATGAAAAATGTTTAAGTGTTTTGACCGTGTTTTACTTTCCGATTTTTCTAGCTTTTTCACTTATTCATTATTTATTTTTTGTTATATGTTTTTCATTTTTGTGTAAATAAAAAGTCCCTTCCTCCGTAAGGGCTAAACAGGCATAGTTCATGATGAGTAAATCCGTCACATTGATCACGCAAAATGAAGCGATGCGTTCGATCCTGACGAACCTCGATAAAACGGTGGGTTCCGATAGTTCCATTTTGCTGATCGGAGAAACGGGCGTGGGAAAAGAACTCGTTGCGGAATACATTCACCGCACGAGTTCACGCAGTATGCAACCCTTTGTGAAGATCGGACTGTCGGCGCTTCCGGCGGAACTTCTGGAGAGCGAACTCTTCGGCCATGAGAAAGGCGCCTTCACGAGCGCGTCTGCGGAAAAAAAAGGATTATTTGAACTTGCCGATACGGGAAGTATTTTTCTCGATGACATTGACGATTTCCCCCTTCATCTGCAGTCTAAACTTCTGCGCGTTCTGGAATCGCGCGAATTGATGAAGATCGGCGGGCACACATCGATCCCTATTGATGTTCGGCTTATCACCGCATCCAAGATTGATCTGAAAGAACTGGTAGAGCGAGGGCTTTTCCGCGCCGATCTTTTTTATCGCATAAATGTCGTTCCAGTGACCATTCCTCCTCTACGTGACCGGCGTGAAGACGTGCCGCTCCTGATCGAACATTATCTTCAGAGGTTTGCTCCGGATAAGACGATCACCGTCTCGCCCGATGCTATGCGTTCATTGATACAATATCATTGGCCCGGCAATGTGCGGGAATTGCGGAACACCATTCAACGCATGTCGCTATTCGTCACAAAAGAAATCGATGTGCAGGACCTGCCTAAAGAAATTCGTGAAGAAAATCCGATAGATTATTTACTGAAAGCATGTAACCGTTGTTTTGTTGACGGGAACATGACATTCGATCAGATCACCGCCTGCCTTGAATCTAACCTTATCCGCCAGGCCATCCGCCAGGCCGAAGGGAATCGAACCGTTGCCGCTAAAGCCCTCGGGATGAGTCTTTCCACGTTTCGGGATAAATTGAAGAAATATGATATTGGACTGGACGTTTCCTGATTCTCACTTACTTCGATTTTCCGCGTTAGTGTAGATCATATCTCCGTCTAAAAAGCCGTTCTGCCGTCCCCAAAAAACTTCATCTGTTACTCAGTTTTGAACCGCTAACAATCTTAAAAGGCAATGCAAATAATGCATAAATTAATTTGAGTACTCCATCGATAGCAATTCCAATGATTCCAAGGGGAAGAAAGATCAGCCAGAGAAAAGGGTAAACGATTAATGCAACAATGGCCAGTGGCCAACAAAGAACGAGGAGGATGCACCATAAGAGGAATGTGACCATATGGGTTTTCTTTCAAAAAAACTGACCTATTTTTACGGATTTGTGATGTGTGAAGTTTCATTATTGAACAATCAAAACGTCATTCATATCTCCCCGAACAAGCGGTTTTCCACTCTAGAAACAACGAATTTTCGCTAATGAACAATATCTGAGTTTTGTAAACTCTTATTTTACAAAAATTGAAATTCGGCTCACATCTTGCTTTCCAATATTAGAACCAATCTATAGTCCCATCACTTTGAACACTGTTCTATTGAATAGCGGGTTCCGGTTGAATTCATAATTGTGTCAAGTTTAGAGCTGTAAATAAGCTCGCTATCTGAACATCTCATTAAAAATCAGCCCTTTCGTTTTCTACGAAAGAGATCAAGCGCTAGAAAATTTCCGCGCAGCAGAAAGTTTAATATGCATGAATGCGTTGCTTGTACTAACCATAAAAAGGAGAAATCATGAGACACAAATCGTATCTCGGTATGCTCTTCATGTTGGCGGCATTCTCGTGTACCGGTGATTCTGGTAATAATCCGCTTGAAGGAACACAATGGGCAACTTCTACGCCTGACTATTTTGATTTTAGAACCGGTTCTGTTCTCGATTATTATGAATCTTTTCAGGGAGCCTCTGTTTGTTTTCAGCATTCGGTTATCAATTATATTATTGAAGGTGATTCGGTGTTCCTTTCGGCACCTCCGGATTTTGATGTTCGTGCCCGTTTCGAAGTGATCGGCGACTCCCTCATTTTTTATGCCTTCGACGGGAATATACGATTAGCCAAAGTAAGTTTTAGCCCAGATACACTGGATACTTGCCCTTAAACAGTAATAATTCGTTTTGTGCGGTTCACAATTCGGATGCAATTTTTATGATCTGGATAATAAAAGTGAGCCTGTTGCTTTAACTAATAAGGAGATTTTATGAAAAGACGAATTTTAATTGCTTCATTATCCTGCTGCATGTTGTTTTATACCATGCTGCCGTACGCCTCTTTTGCCAAAGACCCCACTCTAAAGGAAAAAATTGCGGCACTCGCGGCCGAAGGCAAGACGATTCCCGTAGTTTATGTTGTTTACACATGGGACGGTATTAAAGGACAACAAACGAGACCGCCAAGTATTATTTCACAAGACCTTTTCAAACAAAAAGCCGTGCCGGATGCGTATAAAACCGTTGTTGACAACGTGGTTGAATCCCTCAACACCGGTTACGGTGTAACATGTTTCAACAGCGTTCCCTTTGACAGTTTGCCAACAAAAGAGTCGTCGGTTTTTGGCAAAGAACCCGATTGGTCTGCTGTGGACTACAGCCTATATGTTTCAGTTGTCATAAACGGTGTCTATGACCTAGTATTGGGTCAAAGCAGTAAATCGATTAAATTGACTATGAAGTGCGAGATCAAGATTATGGAAAATATCGAGAAAAAAGGGAAAAAGAAGTCCGATACGATAAAGGCGCTTTATGCAACAGCAGCTACGAAACCTATAACCGTAAAGTCGGCCTATAGTACCTTTGAAGAATTCACAAAAGATATTCCGCCGGAGTCGGTTGTAGATGATTTGAAAGGGGCTGTTGCAAAAGAAGTTGGGAAATATGCCGCTAAAAAATAATGCCTACTCATTAATATAGATAAGTAGGATTACGCCGCCAATTCTCAATTTCGTATTGAGAATGGCGGCTTTTTATTATTCGTATGGTAAAAAGATCGTGAAACGTAATTCGCAAATAATACTAATATGGATTATTTTTGTACTCATTTCTTCGAGCTGGGCTACTCAAAAGGATACCAAGCTGCCCGCCGGATTTGACGAAAAACCAACCAAAAAATATAGTGCATTGACTATTCAAGCGCCCACCGCAACTCACCATTCCATCCAAACCTCAGACACTCATGATTCGATGTTGATTCGAAAATTGGTAAACGAACTCAAGGGCATCGAATTTTATTTTGTTTTTAATAGCAATTTCAAGAAAATGACAGAAGGGTTAAAAATGCTTTTAGAATATAAACAACTTTCGATGCCTCCACTACTTCAAACAGTCGCTACTCATTACCGGATCACGTCAATCGACGAGAATCTAAGGCTCATGAATATTGAGTGTATCGATTGTGAGACCTCTTGTCGCATGAGTTACTGGGACATCGAAGACGGCAGTTTTTTGATCGGAACGGTAGAAAAGGGTTGCGGGCCTCTCTGCTCATACCAAATAAAATTTTCTGTTTTCCGAAACGGCACCATGGAAAAGATTGATAAGACATCCGTCATGCCGTCGATTTCTCTGTCTGATTTTCTGAATGATCCAACGGATGCGGAGGAAATTATGTCCGGCACGGTGTACGAAATGCCGATCCGTTTGAGAGATAACGGGAACGATCTTTCGGTCGGCCTGTGGCTCGATGAACCGGACAAATACATGAAAAAACTGAGGGGTGATTTGATTCCTTTTACATGGAACGGCATGAACTTTTACCGGGGCGAAATAATTAATTCTAGGCAATGATAAACTTTTAAACAACCAGCAAAATGAATAAATTCCTTCATACATCATCCCGTTTCATCATTATTTACCTCGTCCTCTTTTTCATCTGGATCGTTTTGAAAATAAATTTTAACGAGGACCTGGCGGGCAATATTTTCGGAACCGTGTTCCTCGGCGCAGTACTCGGCGGCGTCGTGTATCTCCTGATCACAGTCACACAAGGGCTTCTTTCGGATACACATAGTCGGCGCATGGATGTTTTTTTAAAGGCGCTGGCCATCCTTCTGTTCATCATGGGACTTCCTTTGCTTGGGTATGGTATAGTCCAGGTCTTCGCGGCCCAAAATGAATTCCTCTGGGGTTTACTCACGTTCTGCGCAAGCGTAAATATGATACTATTCGCCATTCTGTCTCTTGTGGTTTCAAGAAAATAGGCAACAGCTTACTTGTTTTCCCGCAGATACCGCGCATTTGCGCAGATGAATTTCTGCGTTTTCCCGCCAGCAGAGTAACGAATTCCCGTTAATTTTTCTGAGCCGCCACACCTATCTCTCCATTTTTCAATGGTCACTTTTGGGCACATAAATTGATTGTTGGTTAGTGTAATTACCAATAAATCCCATGGAAAATAATTTGATCAAGAAGAACATGAAGTTTGTGGGCGAAGTCGTCGAAACTTTTGATTTGCAGGGTAAACGGGCAGCTAAAATTTGTGCGGATCCGCATATAATCGAAATCGTATTACAGGAAAACGAGGAAGCACATTTAGGTGATAAGGTCATCATAGAAGCTGCTATTTCCGTAACTAGCGTCAAACCGTTTATTCCGGAAACGCGGGGAGAGCCCGGCTGACGGAAATCCGCTATTGAATTAACGGGTTTCCGCATATTGGAATTGTAAATATTATCTATGTTGAATTTTTTCAATTTCCCATAGCACGGCATATCAATTGCTGAATTAATCAACACCTGAGCGAAACGTTATCCATTCTGGTTTCGCAAATTTTGCCAGATATTTTTCGAAACTCCATACAATTCTCAATCTAAACAGCGAGGGCACTATGAATGACCAGTCTCTCACCATCTATGAACAGATGCAGAAAGAAGGATACTCGCGACGCGATTTTATCCGCTTTTGCAGCTGGATGACGGCTTTCATCGGAGTGGAAGCCAGCGGGCTCGGCAGAGTCGTGCATGCACTGGAAACTAAACCGCGGATTCCTGTCGTATGGTTCCATTTCCAGGAATGCACCTGCTGCAGCGAATCTTTTATACGTTCCTCTCACCCGATCGTAGCAGATATTCTGCTTGATAAAATTTCGCTCGATTATACGGAAACCCTGCAAGCGGCCGCGGGCCACCAGGCGGAAGCCGCACTTCATGAAACCATGAAAAAATATAAAGGCGAATACCTGATGCTGGTCGAAGGCTCTATCCCGACCGAAGAAAATGGCGTGTATTGCTGTATCGGCGGCCGCACGGCTCTTGATATCGTTAAAGAGGCCGCGGAAGGCGCCAAAGCGCTCGTCGCATGGGGAAGCTGCGCATCCAACGGATGTATTCAGGCGGCGAACCCAAATCCGACCGGCGCGACACCGCTTCACAAAATCATCAGCGGCAAAGCAATTATCAATGTTCCTGGCTGCCCGCCTATCGGCGAAGTCATGGCGGGAACGATCGTACATTTATTGGCATTTGACCGTATTCCACAACTCGACGGACTCGGAAGGCCGAAAGCATTTTATTCGAGGCGCGTTCACGATACTTGTTACCGCCGGCCAAATTACGACGCGGGTTTATTCGTCGAAACTTTTGATGACGAAAACGCTAAGCGCGGATATTGTTTGTACAAAGTCGGTTGCCGCGGGCCCGTTACCTATAATGCCTGCGGCGTCATGAGATGGAATAACGGCGTCAGTTATCCGATCCAGTCCGGCCACGGATGCATCGGTTGCAGCGAGGCTAATTTCTGGGATAACGGCCCGTTCTATCAGCATCTGGCTTCATTCCCTGGCTTCGGCATTGAAACGACCGCCGATAAGATCGGCGTTGCCGTGGGCGCCGCAACGTTAGCAGGTATGGCTGCGCATGCGGTTACGACCAACATCAAGAAACGAAAAGAAATCAAAGAGCACATTGCGGAATCGCATAAAGAGAAAGAAGGAGGTGCCTAATGGCAAATCGAATTGTCATCGATCCCATCACCCGCATTGAGGGACACCTTCGTATCGAAGTGGAAGTGAAGGACGGAAAAGTCGTGGATGCCTATAGTTCAGGCACCATGGTGCGGGGATTCGAACTTATTCTAAAAGGCCGCGATCCTCGCGACGCGTGG
>JAEUSK010000139.1 GCA_016787925.1 bacterium
ACGGTTGCTGCGGGTTCATCGTGCCTGTCACTCGCCCGCTCTTGATAAGATGTGATACTATGTCAAATAACGATCAATTTTCGTGCGCGAAATATATTAAAAAACTTATGGCCTGTCAAGTATTAATTGACGATTTCCCAGCCTCGCGGATCGGTTAGTTCACCCGTGCAGGCTGCGATGCCCGCAACAAAGGGCGAGACAAGGAACACGTCGCCGCTCCCTCCCATGCGTCCGCTGAAATTTCGATTACTGGTTGAAGCTGTCACTGAGCCGTTTATTGAAATACCCGGGCCGTTGCCGATGCATGAACCGCAGCCGGGTTCGGTAATAACGGCGCCAAATTTTTCAAACAAATTTAAAAGGCCTTCCCGTTCTGCATCGTCATACACCTGTTGGCTGCTCGGCGTTACAACCATATGAATACGGTCGAACTTTTTCCGTCCGCGAACTGCCAAGGCGACCTGGCGCAGATCTTCTAACGAGGCGCCCGTGCACGAGACAATAACCACATTGTCAATTTTTGTTCCCTTAACCATCGTTATCGGCTTGCGGTTTCGGCTGTCGCCAGGAGTCGCTACCGTCACCGGAACATCGGCGATGTTGACCTTATAAATGGATTCGTAATGAGCGTTTTCGTCAGGATGCACCATCATATCTCGAACTTCCGACTCCGGCATTCCGCGTTTTTCAACCAGAAATTTTATTACGGGTTCGCACGGTTCGACTACGCCCGTTGTTGCGCTGCCTTCCACCGTCATATTGGTCAAAACGGATAATTCATCCACCGTAAAATGTTCCAAAGCAGGCCCGCCAAATTGCATGATCACGGTGTCGCCCGGCTTGGTTTTCCATTTCTGTTCGCGGAAGTACGGATCGCCGATAATATGCAGGATCAAATCTTTTGGAGTCACGAGGTGCAGCGGATCTTCACCATCTATCCAGATGCGAACTGTTTTTGGAACGGTTACGGGGATCATTCCTGTGCCAAGCCCCATGGCTATGGCTGTCGAGCCAAGTCCATAGGCGAAGCAATTCATAACACCGGCGGTCGGCGTGTGTGAGTCAGTCAGAGCAATCACATCACCCGGTTTTGCATAACTTTCCACAACAAGCCGGTGACAAACGCCGGCGGGCATGGTGCCGCCGGGGCCGTGCATGGGAATCTTCTTTTCGTTGCAAAATGAAGTCAGTTCCTTTGCAAGTTCTCGAGCGGATGTGAAGCGTTTTTTCTTTACATCGGCAGGCACGTCATCATGGCCGATCAGTACGAAATGGTCATTAAATCCGCGAACAGTAGTACCGGAATGAATTGGCCCACGGTCAAATGCTTTCACAAAAAGACTGCGCACATGCCCGCCGGTATATTCATGCATGCCCAAAAAATCAGCGTAAACAAAAAGCTGTTCACCGGGTTCTACAAACGACAGACCCTTGCGATCAGGCTTTTCCATAACCACTGCTTTTGCAGAAAGTATTTTCTCCGCAATGGTCATTGGTTTCTTTTTGCGTCCGAATTCTTTGTAAGGCAAATCCGCGTCACCGGAGACGATCTTTTTCCCAAATTCTAATAAACCGCCTCCGAAGAACACCGCTTTGTACAATGGGGAGAGGTCTTGCATCAACTCATCGAGATCAATAGTTTTTCCGGCGTGCAATTGATCTAAGACCGTAAAATCAGTAGTAAAATACAGGCGGTCGAATGTCATATTTTCTCTAAATATCCGTTCCAGACTCTTTGCGACAACTAATCGAATACCTGCACCGCGATGCGCAACGACCGCCACTTCCCGCGACGATCCGCTGCCGTAGCTTTCACCGCCAACCACCACTGCAAAATTTCCGTTGGCCATATCATTCTCGCCGATAAGGTCGCCCTTACCGACCAAAAAATGCGGACCCAGAATGTCTTCAGTATATCCGAGCGTGCACGCCGCACCGTTGATGATGGTATCGGTGCTGACCCCGAATACGAGCGGTTCGCCGTTGTAATGAAACGGCTTACCATCTATTTGGTCACGTACCTTCTCAGGGTTCTCTGTGTAGTAAAAAATTTTCTTGTCACCTAGAGTAAAAGGCGTCATTCCTATTCCTTTACTAAGAATAAAAAAAGGCAGATAAAAGCAGTCTTAAAGCGGCGGAATTACGAATCTGAGATTTTTATGTAAATGTGAAATACTATTTTATGGTTTTATGTTAGCGTGAACATCTAAACCTGCAGTAATTTCGCTCCAGGTTAATTTAATTTTTGTATTGGGCTTCCATTGCAACGGTATTCCAAAATTTCCCTTTTTTGTAACTACCGTAGGATTATTACGGGAAATGAGTTCCAGTGTTGTGAAAAGCGCTTCATTGCTGATGCCGTACAATGTTTTTTTATTTACGTTTTCGTAATATATTTCCATGAGCAATTTCACTTCCGCGCGCATGTTGTCGGAATTGGTGATGTAGAACCCGGAATTAACATCATTGATAATACGGTTGTTCCGCTCTGCGATAAATTTTTTCTGCCGCTTTTGCTCTTCGGCGCGCTGCTCTTCCAAAATTCGCGCACGCGCAAGAGAGTCTACATTGTGCGTAGTATCGCGTTCGATGTTAAATACAGTCTGTGATGATTTATCGAGCGGGTTCTCATACTCAAAAGTGAAAATTTTGTAAAGCCAAAAACCTAGCGCTACGCAGCCTAATACGAATACGCTTAACAGAACGCGACGTTCGCGCATGGTCATACCGGAACGGCTTCCCCAATATCGCGATTCTTCAAATCCCCAGCTTTCAGGCGCAAATCGCCATGAACGAAAAATTTTTTTCTTTTTAAACCAAATGCGGTAATTTTCAGGCATGCGGTAGACAAAATCCCGCTTGGCGTCCAATAGCATTTGATCGCGGTTCTTTTTCGCTTCTTCCAGTTCTTCAGGCGAAATATTGATCGATTTAGTTGTTTCTTTATATTCATGCTCGATTTCCTGAAGAAGGTTTTTATAACCTGAAAGAGCAGATTTAAATGCAGTATTATCACAGCCTAAATACTTTTCAAAACCCCAAAGGTCGAGACTTTCCTTTTTGGCGCGCCACCATTCTTTGGGCTGCGCAAAAAGCGGCGTTTCTACCAGATCTTCACTGTCGTCAGGAAAATGCTGTGGTTTTTCTTCTTTATTCATAATCACCCTCTGGTTATTCACACATACGTACGTAATAATACAGATAAATATAATGAATTAAAGCCTATAATTCAAGTAGTTTAAACAGTACAAACCTTCACTTTGTTTTACAACATCAGATAATTACGTTTGGCTCCCGCTAAGGTGAGCACAACTATGTTAAGGAATTTAAAGGGTTTTTTCGGCAATCATCTTTCAGGAAAGCATTGGCTATGCAAATGACACTTTGTTTCTTCCGGCATGTTTAGAAACGTATAGTTGTTCATCTGCCTTTTGAACAAGTTCATCCCATGTTTGCGCATCGTCCGGGAATGTTGCCACGCCTAAGCTAACGGTCAGATCGCCGTTTGGCTGAGTTTTTTCGTGTGGAAAAATTTCCTCCTGAATAAGGACACGAATTTTTTCGGCTAATTTAATGGCTGACGGCTTTGGGGTTTCCGGCAAAATGAGAGAGAATTCTTCACCCCCATAGCGCGCCAGGATGTCACTGGTACGAATGCAGGAATTGAGAATTTCCGCCAACCGCTTAAGTACCTGATCGCCTGCCGGGTGTCCGTTCTGGTCATTGTAGGATTTAAAAAAGTCTATATCCAACATGATCAATGATGCTTTTGCCCAATGGCGCTTGGAGCGTTTGATCTCTCTCTCAAGTTGGTGTTGGAAATAGCGGTAATTAAATACTCCGGTAAGGCCGTCTGTTACCGCCTGCTTTTCGGCTTGTAGATAGGAATCTTTTACATCATCATACAATTGGATATTTTCGATCGTTAATCCCACCGTTCGCACGAAGGACTGGACCATCTGGCGGAACGTTTCATCCAGCCGTTCATCCTGGATACCGAGAACCAATACACCCTTCAGCCGGTAGAGGCAGCAATTGAAATAGAATTCGCTCACCTGCCTGAGCTGGGTTTCAAAATACAATCCTTGCCGGTCCAGATTGTGAATTTGTTTGTTCCACCAATTCAAATCCTGATTCGAAAAAGCCTGACAATCCTGATTTTGACAGTCGAAACCGTTGTGTCCTGCAGGGCGGCCGATGATCGGCAAGAAATAAACGGCCTGCGCTTGGAAAGCTTCCTTAATGGGCGTGAGCTTACTGATCATTGATTCATCGACTTTTTGAGCAGCCTGGCTCCAGTGCTTGTCAAACAAGTAAGGTTCCTGATAGTAGACAATATCGAAAAACGGAGGATGAATAAAACTGATATGATCGGAATCGGGATGCGTTTTCACATGGGAATGCGAATAGATGTCCAAAGTCATGTGTCTTTCGTTAACCACATATACCGCTGCGCTGAGCATGTTTAACTGATCGCAGATGAGGTTAGGGAGATATTGGTATAATTTCTCACGCGCGGACAGGGTTAGAATTTGGTTGGCCGCGTAATTAAACTGCAGCAAATCCGAGTTGTTATCGCGAACGTCCTTAACCAATTTGTCCAGCGTCCGGTTAGCTATTTCCAGTTCAGCATTGGCGTGTGAGAGTTCGTGGATCTTATTCGTGAGCCGCTGAACGAGCCGCTGTGAGAATTTCTTTAATCCGATATTTTCTTCCTGCGGATCGAATTTATTGCGAATTTGCACTTTCCCTTCGAGATGCTCTGTGATATAATTGACAAAACGATTCACGTCAACCGGTTTCTTTAAAAAGCCGTCGCATCCGGCGGCCATGGCAAGCTCCTGATCGCCGGGGCTTTGTCCGGCAGTGATCGCAATCACCGGAATGTGGCTGAGTTTATCGGAACTGCGGATGTGCATCGTAGTCTCAAGGCCGTCAACACCGGGCAGAAAGATATCCATAAGAATGAGATCAGGTTTATACGCATAGGCTTTGGCGATACCTTCTTCGCTGTTGAGCGCAGGAATAATCTGATGGCCCATTTTTTCTACGATCTTGGTTATGAGCACCATAGATACGGGATCATCTTCGATATATAGAATTTTTTTCATAATGTTTTTATCACGGAACGTCCTGAAAGTTTTTTTAAACTTCTTCGACGTTCACCGTAGTATGAATAAGTTTCTTTGGAATGAGCGCCGGAAAGAACGCGACGATTTCCTGCGGTTTCGGACGCCCGCCTGCAAATCCGGTCACGCCCGGAGGCCCGCTGGTAACCAATGGCGCAATTTCTTTTCCGAAACGGTCCACTTTTTTCTGATCTTTATCTTTTACTCCAACACGAAGAACCACTTCATTGATTTGTAAAGGAACCGATACAATGCCTTCATGACAACTATTGATCCCCAGAAACTCTGTATTGGTTTCTTCATAGGTCATTCCTGCGCGTGTGAGACGTTTCCATAACATTTCTCCGCACAGTTTTGCTTTATCATACGCATCCGGCCCGGAAACGGTCAGTTGCCCGGAAGCTTTGTATCCTTTTAGATAACTCGCGCTGACTTTGAAAAATTCAGTTGACGGCTTGCCTTTGACGTCAAATACTTTTACGCGGTGAGGCTCTGCCTGTTCCAGCCGGATCGACGTGAAATCCGCTATCACGTCGGGCGTAATATAATTATTCGGATCGCCCATTTCATACACCAGTTGTTCGGAAACGGTATCCACCGTCACAAGGCCGCCTGTGTTTTCGTGTTTGGTTACGAAAAACGTTCCGTCCGGATACGCTTCTACCACCGGGTAGCCGACGTTCCACAAATCGGGCACCTCGCGCCATCGGGTGAAATTACCGCCGGTGCATTGTGCGCCGCATTCGATGATGTGTCCTGCCACGGTACCCGCCGCAAGTTTATTCCAGTCGTCCCATGCCCAGCCGAATTCATGCACCATAGGCGCCATCGCTAAACCAGTATCAGTGGTGCGTCCGGCAATAATGATCTGCGCGCCTTGCGCCAATGCGTCGGCCAGAGGTTTTGAACTGATGTACACATTCGCGCTGAGAATATCGTTCCCCTGTTTCATCAGATCATACAAACTCTCGCCGCTGTCCATACTATTCATTGAAATTTTCTGTGATTCAAATTCTTTGATGCGATCGAGAATATTGTCGCCATGAACGATCCCGATCTTGAGGCCTTTGATTCCCAGTTTTTTTGCAACATTAAAAACAGCTGCACGGCACGCTTCAGGGTTCACGCCGCCGGCATTGGCGATAACCTTGATGTTCTTATCCATAATCGTCGGGAGAATACGTTCGATCAAGTGAACGAAATCCGTCGCGTAACCGAGATCCGGTTTTTTTAACTTCTGCCTCTGCATGATGGACATCGTGACTTCCGCGAGATAATCCAAAGTCAGATAATCCAATTTCCCGCCATTGACCAACTGCACCGGCGCGTCAATGCTGTCACCCCAGAATCCCTGCCCGTTGGCAATGTAAATTTTATCCTTCATTCCTGCTCCATTAGGTAAACCGTGTTGACGCAATAGCGTGAGAAGTCATTTTCTCTGCGTAATAACTTTTGTTTTCGGCTCTTTTTCGAAGTACTCGCTTGTTTTCTTTGACGCGGTCATTGTACCCAGTTCTTCAAATATTTTAGAAAGATCTTCGCACGAACCGCCTTTGATCCCTTTAATAGTGTATTCGACAGAACCGTCTTTTTTTATCGTGAATTCAATTTCCTGAACATTTTCAGACATCTTTATTCCTTTTCAACAAGACAATTAATCATCAATAGTCAATCATCAATCGTCAATCTGCAATCGTCAATCTGCAATCGTCAATCATCAATCGTCAATCTGCAATCGTCAATCTGCAATCGTCAATCTGCAATCGTCAATCTGCAATCGAAAATCACTAGTTCCATTTTCTCAGTACCAGCCTGACCGACTGATCCGTATCGGAAGTTTCTTTTACAAGCTGGAATCCCGCTTTTTTTGCTTCCGTGAGAACTTTATTATATGCGTATTTTTGTGTAAGTTGCTCTATGAACTTCGAATTCTTCTTTAAAATCATATCATCGCCTGCGAGTTCAAATTCGCCCTTTTTATTTTTAATGAATCCGACAATGCCAAACGGCGTTTTCACGGCGAAATCGACATCGTACACGCGATGGAGCAGGGTTTTAATTTTTTTAGTTTTAAGCATTTCGCAGTGCATCTGCTTAAGCGCCGAAATCAGAAAAATACGTTCCTTCAGGGTCGTTTGTATGGAAACAAATTTGGACATGATAATCTTTCAATGAGTACAGGAGTAATTATCGGAGAAATTATATAAATTCCGACAGTCATGCAAACTTAATTTGTAGAAGAATTAGATCTGCCGGAGCCGTAGGGTAAAAAGTCAAAATGAGGGCCGTATGAAAAAAATATTGAAATGGGCATTAATTGCGATAACAGCCATTTGCGGGGCCACGGTTTATTTCCAACCTGCCGGTATAGAATCGCACGGACAAAAAGCGGAAATGGCGGAAGTTGTAAAAGTCATTGACGGTGACACGTTTGAAATACGATACCGGGAGAAAACGGAAAAAGTTCGTCTGATCGGGATCGATACGCCTGAGGCTCACGCAAACGCAAAAGCCGGAAAAGATGCGGAGCGAACGGGCGCGGATATTAAGGTCATTGTAAAACAGGGAAATGATGCAAAGAACTTTGTAAAACAGCTTGTTCCCGAAGGAGTGCAGGTGCGCGTGGAGGTGGATGTCAATGAGCGGGATAAATACGGGCGATTGCTGGTCTATCTTTATCTTGAAGACGGAAGAATGATCAATGAGGAAATTGTAAAGGCGGGTTATGCCAATCTGATGACGTATCCGCCGAATGTCAGGTATCGGGAGCGTTTTGC
>JAEUSK010000253.1 GCA_016787925.1 bacterium
GCCGAGTTGGTATCAATAATAAGCCCCAACAGGATTTCATCGCCTATTACCACAATCTCTGCGGTCATACAATTCTCCGGATAATATGGAACTATCAGAAATCATCCTCGTAAAAAATCTACTGATTGGCGATGAGTGAACTATTGGTAAAAAAATAAGCGATTTCGACTTTTGCATTCTCATCCGAATCCGAGCCGTGAACAATGTTTTCCCCTTTACTGTCGGCAAATTCTTTGCGGACAGTTCCAGGATCCGCGTCTTTAGGATCGGTCGCGCCGATCGTCTTTCTGAATGCC
Source organism: bacterium (assembly GCA_016787925.1). GTDB lineage: Bacteria > CLD3 > CLD3 > SB21 > SB21 > SB21. Next base: position 297 of record JAEUSK010000253.1, read on the forward strand.
GCCACGGCATCGTCTTTCTGTAAAACCATCGGAACGCAGGGACCTGAACTCATAAATTTTGTAAGTTCTTCATAGAATGGGCGTCCTTTGTGAACAGCGTAAAAGCCTTCGGCTTGTTGCTTTGTCATGCGGATTTGCTTCATAGCTAAAATTTTGAAGCCTGCATCCTGAATTTTGGTGATAACTTTTCCTTGTATATTTTTTCTTACGCAGTCCGGTTTCAAAATACCTAAAGTGACGTTACCCATGTGAATGACTCCTTTTGAATGTTGAATGTATCATGAATTATGCTTGAATATACGTTAGTTTTTTTCTACGTTGAACGCGGGCTAATATAGTTGAAATGGTTATTCCTATCAATCATTTTTTGAATACATTCTTTTAAAAAAGGAATGAACGGGAAATTTCCTGGTTGTATCCGTAACATTCAAACGGAATATTTTGTGAGTTAACATATGTTTTTATGCGATAAAGGAGGAACTCTTATGCGTCTTTCACGCATTGTATTTTTTTTCGTTTTTTTGATACACGACGTATCCTACCTCCACAGCCAGGAGGAACAAAAATATTTCGGCCAGAATAAGGTACAATACAAAGATTACAGCTGGCGCTTTGTGCAGTCACAGCATTTTGACTTCTATTTCTATGAGGGCGGAGATGAACTTGCGAAATTTGCCGCCGATGTTGCCGAAAGCTCCTATGTTTCCATCATACAAAGTTTCAAAAATTATGAAATTCAAAGCCGTATCTCTTTTGTCATTTACAATTCGCACAATCAGTTTCAGCAAACCAACGTTTTGGATGAGTATCTGTCGGAAGGCATCGGCGGCGTAACGGAGTTATTTAAGAATCGTATAGTCATCCCGTATGAAGGATCATATGAACAATTCCGCCACGTCTTGCATCATGAACTTGTACACGGCGTGATGAACGACTACATGTACGGGGGTTCGATCCAGGGACTGATCAGCGGGCGTATACGGGTTCAAATTCCACTATGGGTTTCGGAAGGCCTTGCAGAATACGATTCCCGCTACAAAGAATTTAATACGCAATCGGATATGTTTGTCCGCGACGCCGTGATGGAAGCGTATTTACCCAATCTGATGCAAATGTCGGGTTATGCCGTGTACACGGCCGGGCCGACAGTCTTTCGTTATATGGAGGAAAAATACGGCAAAGAAAAAGTCGCAGAATTTATGACAAAACTGCGCGTGGCGGGCACAACCAATTCCACATTTGAATCCACATTCGGAATGAAAGAAGAGGAGTTCTCAGAAAAATGGGCCACGTATCAGCGTAAAACCTACTTTCCAGATATCACAAATATGCAGTCGGTTAAGGAAATCGGAAAGCAATTGACATTTCATGACCGCGATGGAAATTTTTATAACATCACGCCTGCGCTTGCTCCGAGCGGCGACAAGATCGCTTTTTTAACCGATAAGTCCGGTTATGCCGACATTGTGCTGATATCGGCCATTGACGGAAAGGTTATCAAAAAAATTGTCTCCGGCGAAAAAACGCCTAATCTCGAGGAACTGCATTGGTTAAGCCCGGGAATGAGCTGGAGCCCGGATTCAAAGAAACTGGTTTTCTCCGCCAAGGCGAGTGATAATGACGCGCTCCTCATCATCGACGTTTTGACCGGCGAGATTGAGCAGTTCACATGGAAAGACCTTGAAGGCGTATTCGGCGGATCGTGGAGCCCCGACGGACGCAAGATCATCTTTTCCGGCATATATCACGGGCAAAGCGATATTTATGTATTTGATCTGGATAAGAAGCAGAAAAGCAAATTGACCAACGATATCTTCAGCGACACACGTGCAGTTTACAGCCGCGACGGCAAAAAAATTGCATTTGTTTCCGACCGCAGAGATCAATTCGGCCCTCCGGACAAGAGCTTTAAGATGGTCAATTATGATTACAAACAAACCGACATCTATATCATGAATGCAGACGGATCGGAAATGGAACGCGTCACGACGGACGAGATGAACGATACGTGGCCGGAATGGGGGCCGGATAATTCCAAAATGTTGTACACATCGAACCGCAACGGTGTTACTAATCTATATGTCGCCGATCTGACAACTAAAAAAACTTATGCTATAACGAATAATCTAAGCGGAATTTTTCAGCCGTCATTGAGCAAAGACGGAAAAGTGGTCGCTTATTCCGGTTTTAACAAAAGCGGGTTTGACATTTTTACGTTGAAGAATCCGTTTGATATCAAGCCTATCGAACTGCCAGTTACAATATCGATGAAGAAATTTCGCAAAGACAAAGATCTGCCTCAGACTTTGTCGGACGAATTAGGCTTCATGCCAAATAGAAGCCTGACTCAGGAAGTCTCCAAAGACACGGTGACTGACGTCGTGTATTCCTCTGGCGATTCGGCGGCTGTTCAGGATACAACAAGAAAACAGGAAATTTCCTACCGCAATTTTATTTTTTCCGGAATGGATGATAAAAAGAAAGACAAGGAAAAGAAGAAAGAAGAGGAGGAGGAAGAACTGCCTGAAGTTGTATCTCTTCCTGAAAAAGTTTACAAGAACGATAAAGGAGAGTACCGGATTCGTAATTACCGTGTTCGGTTCACTCCCGATCTGTTTTACGGAACGGCCGGATTTAACACCTTTACCGGTTTCGTCGGCGCGACGCAGATGGCATTCAGCGACATATTGGGAAATCACCGGTTGTTATTCGGAACGAGTTTACTCTTTGA
>JAEUSK010000264.1 GCA_016787925.1 bacterium
CAATGAGCGGGATAAATACGGGCGATTGCTGGTCTATCTTTATCTTGAAGACGGAAGAATGATCAATGAGGAAATTGTAAAGGCGGGTTATGCCAATCTGATGACGTATCCGCCGAATGTCAGGTATCGGGAGCGTTTTGCTGACGCTTACCGTTTTGCGCGGGAGAATAAGAAAGGATTGTGGAAATAGAAAACCTGTACGAGGGAACGTACAGGTTTGCTTTTAGAATACAATACGATTCTACTGCGCGGGCTTTTCAAGCCATTGATTGAACCACCCATGCACGGTCTTGTACCATAATTGCCCGTTCTGCGGCTTTAAGATCCAATGGCCTTCATCAGGATAATACAAAAATTTCGATGGCACGCCTTTGCGCTGTAACACTTGAAATAAATTAATTCCTTCCATCACCGGCACACGGAAATCAAGTTCGCCGTGAATGACCAGCGTCGGCGTTTTGAAGTTCTGCACATAATTCATCGGCGACCATTTTTCGAATTGTTCTTTGTTCTTGCCTTCCCAGTATGGCCCGCCCATTTCCCATTCTTCGAACCACATTTCTTCCGTGCCGCCGTACATATTGTATTTGTTCATAATGCCGGAATGCGAAACGAAACATTTGAACCGATCCGTGTGGCCGTTCATCCAGTTCATCATATATCCGCCATAACTGCCTCCGGCCGCGCCGATGCGGTCTTTATCGATGAATTGGTAATTGGCGATCACATAGTCAAGGCCTTTCATCAGATCTTCATACACTTTGCCGCCCCAGTCTTTGTTGATCCCGTCGGTGAACGGCTGTCCGTAACCGGTTGATCCGCGCGGATTGATCATGACGGCTACATATCCTGGCGCCGCAAATAACTGTGGATTCCACCGGTAGTGCCAGTTATTGCTCCATGCGCCCTGCGGTCCGCCGTGAACGAGGAATACCAACGGGTATTTTTTTGCGGGATCAAATTTAGGCGGTTTGAGTATAAAGCCGTGAACCTTATCTTTCCCCGCGCCTTCGAACCAGAATTCTTCCGCAGAATTCATTTCGATTCCGGCGAGTTTACCTGTATTCAGGTTCGTAATTTGTTTCGTTTTTTTCCCATTCAGATCGGTGATAACAAGTTCCGCAGGCATATTCATCGTCTGCCGGCGAAGAACTAATTTTCCGTTTCCGATGCCGGCTAATTGGTCATAATTTTTATCCGTAAGTTTCTGCGGCGTTCCGCCGCTGACGCTGATTTGATACACAGGATGGTATCCCTGATCCTCGGAATCAAAATAAAGTGTTTTACTGTCTTTGGACCAAACAACGGCGCCGACGGATCGATCCCATTTTTCCGTGAGGTTGATCAGTTTGCCTGATGCGTTATCATACAATACCAAGTCTTGTTTGTCCGCTTCATATCCGGCGCGCTTCATAGACCGAAACGCAATGTATTTTCCATCGGGTGAATAAACCGGCTGATTATCAGAACCTAAACTGGTTGAAATTTTCTTTACGTCTCCTCCGCTGACGGGCATTGTAAAAACATCATTATTGGTTGACCACGCAATATTCAGTTCCGTATTCATCGTAAAAGCGATGGCCTTACCGTCAGGTGAAAAACAAAAATCGGTGCTTCCGCCCAAATCAATCGGAGGAACATCATAGTCGCCTTTGGTCATGTCGGTTGATTTACCGGTCGCAATGTCGGCGAGGAACAATTGACTGCGTTTCCCGTCCTTCCACGAATCCCAAACGCGGAATGGCAGCTTTTCGATGGTCTGCGCCTTGACCTTGCTCGCTTCCTTAGCTTCATCTTTTTCACGGTTACAGTCATCGTTGTCGCAATCAGAATAGACGTCGGAGGTAAACGCGATATATTTCCCATCCGGAGACCACACCAGATTATTTCCCGCAGAAACGCCGGTGGAAATATTGGTGACACTCCGGGGTTCGCCGCCATCCAGGGTCATCGTGTAGATCTGATAACTGCCGCTGCGATTGGATACGAAAGCGATCATCTTGCCGTCCGGCGACCAGATTGGCGCGAGGTCTTTAGTCGGCGAGGCAGTCATTTGTTTGATCGTAAATCCATCGGTTGATTGAATGAAAATATTGGAAACGTACGTGTTGGTTTTCAGGCTGTACTGGCGAACGTTATACACGATCCAGTTACCATCCGGGGAAACCGCCGGCGCATCGATTCGCTTCAGATCCATCAGATCTTCGTAAGTAAAAACCTTTTTTTCCTGGGCATTCACACGGAGTGACACGAATAAAGCGATTATCAATAATATGTGTTTCATAAAGGAGTCCTTTCAAAAATGCAATATTATAATTCGAAAAAAACGCGTTCAAACTTAGTTAAGTGGTCAGGAAATGTCAAGCAAATCTCTGTACGGAATGAAACTCATTGACTACGATTCCATTATTCTATATTATTTGCCAACCATTTTACGTTCTGCCTCAATGATCCATCATCCTCAAAAATACTTTCTTTTCAGCGTTGACCTGGAAGACGTGAGAAATCGCATGTCCGACGGGCATCGTTACGAAGAACGCGTTCCGCTGATGACGCAAAGGTATCTGCAGTTTCTCGATCGATACAAAATGAAAGCAACTTTTTTCATTGTAGGCGATGTGGCGAAAAAATATCCGCAGTTAGTACAATCGATTGTTCAAGCGGGGCATGAAGTCGGTTGCCATACGAATAAGCATGTTCCCTTGACGCAGCAAACGAAAGAATCTTTCCGCGCGGATTTGGATGAGAACATGGGGTTTTTATTTAAGGCCGGTGTCAAGGCGTTGTATGGATTCCGTGCTCCGGTTTTTTCACTAACGGAAAAAACAGAATGGGCCTATGAGGTCTTGGCCGAACTCGGATTTACGTATTCCAGCTCCGTCTTACCGGCAAAAAATCCCTTGTACGGTTGGGAAAAATTCGGGAGAGATTTCAAGTTGATTCAAAATACGTTGTGGGAATTGCCCATCACGTTGTATCCCAAATATTTTTCTTTGCCCTGCGCGGGCGGCGTCTATCTTCGCATGCTGCCGTTTTGGATGACCAAAAAAGCTTTCGAGCATTACGGCAACCGGGGCCTGCCGGTGTTGAGTTATTTTCATCCGTACGATATCGACAGTGAAGAGAAGCCCTTTATGTTTCCGGATGCGAATAACAGCCGCATATTCAACCAATTAATGTATATCAACCGGAAGAGCGTTTTGAAGAAGTTAGAAAAAATTATCAAGTCGGGATGGGAAATCATTCCTTATCACGAATACGTCACGCAGCATTTGGAGGTTAGTTCTGTCAAAACCATTTAAAATTCATAATTTCAAATTTACCATTTCTTCTTACAGATCATCCGAATCTATCCACATCAAATGCCACTTTGCTTCATCAAACAAGGCCGCGTCGTCCATCGAAGGATCTAATTTCTTAATGATCAGCGAAAAATCAAACGGCGATTTAAGAAAGCCCATGCGTTTGAGTTTGTAATTCTGCGCCCAACGCTTGCTCATCATAGTGATAATGGCTTCTGCATTATATCTGTCTGCAATATCAACTAACGCATTGTACAAAGCGCTCAAACCGTTCTTGTCTTCATTCAAAATCATCAAGTCCAAAATAGCAATGGATGGAATTTCTTTGAGTTCCACAAAACGGGTTATGGCAATTCCGGCAATGTCGCGGTTCTTTCGAATTACCACGAACTTGTATTCCGTTTGCGGTGCGCCTGTTCGCCACGCCAGGAACTCCTTTGTTTTTAGCAGAACATTTTGCTGCTGCGATTTCCATTTATCAAAAAACGTTTCATACTCCTTCAGATCAAGGAATTCATTACGCGTGAGAATTTCAAATTGATATTCGCGATTCTTGCTATTCAGCAGGCTGAAAACAAGATTATAGCTGAACAAGCCGGCGTTAACCAATGGGGCGGCGAATCCGATTTTTTTTGATCGTAGTACGGCGTTGGAGCGCAGCAGCTTGATGTACATCGGAAGATTAAAAACGGTTTTCCATCCGACTTTCAGGTGGCCGGGAATCACTTCCGGCCGTATCGGGTAGCCGGCCGTAAAATCCACGCCGTTCTTTTGTAGCTCGTTTGTTGCGTGACGGCCTATTCCTGTGAATACGCCTTTACCCTGCATTTTCGGATGAGTCATCACATCGCATACCATTCCGCATGTTGTTAACTGGCCGTTGATAAGGTAGGAATAGGGAATAGCCGCGTAGTAGCCGATGAGCTCATTGTCTGCAGATGCGCCAAATTCATAGGAGGGAGGTTCAGCAGGAAAACTCTGAAATTTCCAAAAATAATGATCTTCGGACTCCGAGGATGTATTTACATTTTCAGGGAATGCGGAGCGAAAAAGATTTCGTTGCTGCGAGAGATTTTCTGTGTGGCGAAAGGTTTGGTAGGTAATATTCATTTCAAACGGTAAAAGTGTCGTCGACATCAATTTCCATTTCAAGCAACCCCATGCCGTGCGTTTTACCCTGTGCGTCGGTTTTCAAACTTTCAGTGCCGCCGCCGCCGAGGGAATCGTGAAGGATAAAATTAAGCGCGAGCAAATTTGGTACTTCATACCGGTCAACTTCACCGCGGCATATATCTTTAAAATGTCGTTTCACCGCCGCAGTCGTAACTTTGGAGCGGAGAAGTTCAAAGTGCTCTTTTTTGAAAGCAATAAGTCCGACATTGGAGCTATCCCCCTTATCGCCGCTTCGGGCATGCGCGATCTGTTTAAGTTTGATCTTTTTCATGGTGTATCGTTACAGTGTGTTTACTTCATTCTTCGTCTTTGAGTGAATAGTCACCGTTCTTGTCTTTAACGAGGATCTTTAATTTTTTTTCGGCTTCGTTGAGTTTGCCGTGACAAAACTGCACCAATTTCATTCCTTCTTCGAATTTTTGAAGGGTTTCATCTAACGGAGTTTCGCCGCTTTCCAGCGTCTGTACAATGTTTTCGAGCTTTTTAAGCGAATGCTCAAATGAATCTGTTTTTTCGGACTTGGTTTTTTTCGGCATATGATGTTTTTTTGTTGAAATTATCTTTGACTAAGATAATGATCCGATATTACTTTTTCAATCATTAATAAACCAAACACCTACAAAACGGTGATAGCGCGCCGGCAGGAAACCCTTAAAACAAATTTTCGCACCCTGCGGAAAAGCATTATCTGTCGGTTATAACAACAATGTATATAGAAAAACGGACGTCATACTTTGGGGGGCCGTTCCGGATAATCAGATGCAGAGTCAAGTCATAATCACGCCTTCCCCCGGTACACCATAGTTGTAGATGCCTGCGCTTTGGGCATCACGATGACTTCGTTGATATTAACATGTGCGGGGCGCGAAGCGATAAAAACAATGATGTCGGCGATATCTGCTCCGACGAGCGGCTTGATATTCTCATAAGGCTTTTTTGCTTTTTCCGCATCGCCTTTAAAACGCACAATGCCGAAATCCGTTTCCACTAAGCCGGGGTCCACCGTACTCACACGAATCAGCGTCTCGATAAGATCCATACGCATAGCTTTGGTGAGCGCGTCCACGGCGTGTTTGGTTGCGCAGTACACATTGCCACCCGGGTACACTTCATGGCCCGCGGCGGAACCTAAATTGATCACATGTCCGCTATTCCGTTTGACCATTCCCGGAATAACCGCGCGGCTGACGTAGAGTAATCCTTTGATATTCGTATCGATCATTTCTTCCCAGTCTTCGATATGAGCCTCGTGAATTTTATCCACCCCGCGCCCCAGGCCGGCATTGTTAATTAATATGTCAATTTCTGACCATGAAGCCGGCAAACCGTCAATCGTTTTTTGCACTTCCTTTTGACGTGTGACGTCCAGCGATATACATAACGACTCCGCGTCAAATTTTTCCTTTAATGATTTTGCCAGAATATCCAGCTTGTCTTTTCGTCGTGCTGTGAGAATAAGCCGGGCACCTTGCTCTGCAAAAGCTATGGCCGTGGCTTCGCCGATACCCGCGCTTGCGCCGGTGATCAGTACGGTTTTGTGTTGTAACGATTTCATTATCACCTTTCATTCAGATTTTAAATCGTCGCAATCTAAAAAAAAATAAACACTGACACAAGAGAGGAGTGTTTGTTAAACGAAATTATCGCGTGAATTACTCCGCGTTTTAAAGGTTGCTTTTTTTGGGTAATGTGGATATATTCGCCCTTGACGAAAAAACCTATTCTTTGGATATAATCATGGTTGAAGCAAAATTTTACAGAGTCGAAGCCGACCACGTGGTGTGCGAACTTTGTCCGCGCGCATGTAAATTAAAAAACGGCGAAGAAGGCGACTGTTGGGGCTATACCAACGTCGACGGCAAACTTTATGCGTCCAGTTACGGCCGTATTGTTACCGCTGTCTACGACCCGATGGAAAAGAAGCCGTTCTTTCACTATTATCCCAACTCTACCGTTCTGTCCGTTGCGGCCAACGGCTGTAATATGCGCTGCCAGTTCTGTCAGAATCATGAAATTTCACTTGAGCGAAAAGAGCACAAAGAGATCTCTCTTCAAACGCTCCTGGATTATTCCGGGAAAAGCCATTCCATAGGCGTTGCATACAGTTTTACGGAACCGCTGACTTGGTTTGAATTTCTGCTGGACGCCACACGTAAGCTCAAAGGCATCGGTCAGAAAAATATTCTCATATCTAACGGTTATGCAAATGAAAAACCGTTCAAGGAAATTCTGCCTTACATTGACGGAATCAATATCAGCGTCAAATCGATGCGGCAAGAAGTATATGATAAATACGTCGAAGGTAATCTGGATGTGGTGCTGAATTCTATCAAGCTGGCCCATGATGAAACGCATTTGGAACTGACCTATCTTATGATTCCGGGTGAAAGCGACAGCGAAACAGAAGTCGGTGATTTTGTAGATTTTGTGGCTGGCGTCGGCAAAGACATTCCCGTACATTTTAAGCGGTTTTTTCCTCACCACAAGATGAGTCATTTTGTAATGACGCCGAACGAAAGCATGGTCAAAGCGTATAAGATAGCGAGTCAGAAATTGAATTATACCTATCTGACCGACACGGATATTGACGGCGTATCGGATACGTTTTGTCCAAATTGCAAACGTCTGATCATCAAACGCAGAGACTATCAGGCCAACTTGGGGGGCATGCGCGGACCAAATTGCAAGTTCTGCGGCCATCGAATTAATATTAAGTTTTAAATTTACCTCTACGGTGCATGCGATATTCCTTGCCCGCTAGGCATACGAAAAAGAAAAGGAGACTTTGGTTTTTGAACATACACGGATTTTTCATGAACGCGCATAAGCGTTCTCCTGAGGCCTTTATAACAATTTTTTTAATTGTATTCCTATTTAGTTTTACGGGATGTGAAGATGACGGCGCCAATGCGGTTGGGCTGGCAGGAATTGATACCGGAGAATTAGCGGGCAATATCCGGACGGATACTTTGTACGTTGATGATATCGTGCGCGATACATCATTTATGGATTCGACCGGCACAAGCGCATCCGACAGATTATATCTGGGGTCAATTGATAATTACGATTTCAGCATTGCTATGCGTTTTACTATGCCGGCGGAAATTGAAAGCGTCATTGTGACCAGCGCAAAACTGCAATTGATCACCTCAACTTCTTACGGGCCGGCCGGCACATTTACGGCGAATGTTCGCGCAATTAAAAAAGTTTGGACATCCAGTGACCTCAAATGGAATCGACTCACGGGTGCGGGAGACAAAGGCGATATTATCGCGCAGGCCACAATAACAAACACACCGACGAGCGGAACTTTCATTACGATCAATATGCCCCGCGATACAGTTCAAAATTGGGTTTGGGCAATTAACGATACCAGCCGTTCTAAGATCAATAACGGAATTATCATTGAATTTTCAGGCGCCAACTTCGTTCAGCAATTCTATGGAGCAAATGTATTAACCACACTAGGTTCTTTAGACACGAATGCTGTGCCGAGACTGGACGTAACATATCAAAAGTTCGATCCAAAAACGCAGACGAATACGGTGGATCATATACCCGTCATTCCGGTTAATCTGTCCAGCGGGATTTATAATCAGGGATATAGCGGATATATTTTTCAGGACCGTGCGCCGCAGCCGCCCAATACGCTTACCGTGGGAGGCGGGTTGCCCTACCATTCATTAATACAATTCAGTACGGCGAAAATACCGACGAACGCGACGATCAATCTCGCAACGCTCGTCATGAAATTAGATCCGGTATACAATTATCAGTTTAGTTCGGGAGATTCCCTACTGCTACAGGCCTTGCGTGTACAGAGTTCCGACTGGGTCTCAGGAACGCTCGTACCGCAGAGAATTGACGTGCTGTATATCGATCCGCTGTCGCGTTTCCGCGGCAGACTTACCGACAATCTTGACGACGATTCTTTGAAATTTAATATTACGCGACAAATGCAGGACTGGGTGACTTCACCTTCACAAAACTACGGTTTGCAGATTTCACATGGCGATGAAGTGAGAGGGAATTTCAGAAAACTGTACCGCGCAAGATTTATAAATAATCCGCTGGATCGCGAGAATTCTCCGAAAATAATAATTTATTACACTTTGCCGCCGGAAAATTAATTATGCCGAGACGATTTAAAATTATTTTGTTTCTTCTTGTTGTCCTCAATCCAGTGTCAACGTATGCTGGGGGATCTTCCTATTCCTATTCCAGCTATGGGCTGGTTGAATTTCGCCCGAATATCCGGGCGCTCGGAATGGGCGGAGTCAATATTGCCGTACCCAGCGGCTATACGGTCAACTATAATAATCCGGCCGGACTGATCGGATTGCAGATGACGAGATTTGAAGGCAGCTTCTATTATGAAGGCGTTAAAGCGAGTAATTCATCTCAATCGGCTTTTTCAAATTCCGTCAATTTGAACCACATTGCATTTGCTATTCCGTTTGGGAAAAATGTTGCAGCGGCGTTCAGCCTCGCGCGGTATGCGAAAGTGGAATATAATTACAAATCATTTTCTTCATTTGAAGGAACGGATTACACGGAAAAATTTATCGGCGACGGCGGATTACGTCAACTAGCTTTTACTGTTGCGGGGAAAGTTCACCCTCAGTGGACAGTGGGTATTTCCGCACAATATTTGCTGGGTTCCGTACAGCGTAATTGGCAAGTTGCCTGGGATTCTCCGGATTATTCAAATACCAACGATAGCCGCACGGAAAATTTTGCAGGTTTACGTTGGGTCGCAGGGGGCATATATGAGTACCAAAAATTTCACTTCGGCGCTTATGTTGCATTCGGCAGCGATATGACAAAAAAAGTTTTACAAATAGACGCTCTCGGCGACACGACCTTTCAAAGCTATGGACAATCGGTTTCGCCTTTTGAAATCGGGCTGGGCGGCACGTATGAATTAAACACAAGATATATGGCAGGGATGGACGTGGTTTATTCCGGATGGGACGGAGTTAAAGCTTTTGGAAATACCCAAGACAACAGAAATACGATACGGGTGTCGCTCGGAGCCGAACGGTCACCTTCGGAAGCGATCTCGGCAAGTTATTTTGATAAATGGTACTACCGCGGCGGTTTTTATTTTCAGAATATGTATGCCAGTAGTGCGGGCGGAAAATTTGCTAACGAGTATTTTTTGACCACCGGATTTGGAATGCCGTTTAACAAGGGAAGAAATGTTTTGGATGTAACGTTTGAATTGGGACAAAGAGGAACCGTATCAAAAAACGCGGTAAGCGACAGGGTTTTTAGAATCAATTTTTCTGTTTCCGGCGGAGAACGCTGGTTTCAGAATCGTCAACGAAGATAATACGTATCATATGTGTTACTGAGATAAGGAAGGAAGGCAACCATGAACACCAGAAGTAAATTATTGAGCATCGCTCTGATTTTGATGCTTGCGCAGACCAGTTATACGCAAAGCGCCCAGGACGGGTCTGCGGAATTCGAATGCTTAAAGACCTGGAGTACCGGAAGTGAATATTGGAAGAATAAGGAGTACCCAAACGCGATACCGTATTTTTGGAAAGCCATGGACTGCGACAATGCGCTGCATCCCAAAGACAGTTTGAAATTTACCAGCGTATACGAAAAATTAGCGGATAGTTATTATCAGCTTAAAAAATTCGACAGTGCGATCTATGTGCGGAAGAAAGGGTATGCGTTCTTGAACGTTCCTGAACACGTTTACGCGATCGGGGAAATTTATCATCACGGAATGCTGAGTTTTGATTCGGCCGCTCATTATTACCGTAAATATTATGAAATTTCAGGAAATCTGGAAGAACTCAAGCGTATCGCCGGCATGTGGATGGAAGCGGCGAAGTATAAAGAGGCTGTCATAGTGTATGACGAATTTCTGGATAAAGATACCAAAGATGAAGCGACGTGGGTTTACGTCTTGGATCCGCTGAAGAGATCGTATATCAAAGTTGTCGGCAAGGATAAGTGGCTGGAAAGATGCAAGAGATACACGGAACTTTTTCCGAATGGCCCAAAGGATTTTTATATAAGCGACCTTCTGGACGTGCAGTTACAACAAGGTGACTATGATGGCGCGATCAAGAATGCATTGGAAATCCTTCAAAAAGATCCCAATAGTAAGAGCGCACTGGTCAAATTGGGCGAAGCGTATGATGCAAAGATTCAACATAAAGAAGCGATAGATGCCTATGAGCGCGCATACAAACTGGATGACAAAGATGCAGATCTAATCTGTAAATTAGCGCGCGTATATCTGGACGCAGGAAACCGTCCAAAAACATGGAGCCTTTCGCTCAAAGCGATGGAAATAAAAAAATTCGGGCAGCCGTATTTCCTCATCGGCCTGGCCATTATTGACGGGATTAAAATTTGTTCAGGCAACGTGCTGACCATCGAGGCGAAAGAAGCCAATATGGTGGCGTTGAAGTATTTTGATCAAGCATCCGGTTTTCCAGATACAGAAAAAAATGCGAAATCATACGCATCTGTTTGCCGCCAAAATGGCGTGACGAAATCGGACAGCTTCATGGGCAGTCTCGGCAAACTCCAGTCAGCATCGTGCTACAGTTGGATGCTTGACAGGGATTACGTTAATCCGTATAAATAATTCCGCCGTATGAACCGGCCCAAGCCTTCGGTATCGTTGTAGCGAAAACAATTTTACCGAAGGCTTTTTTATTGTGAGATACGTAAGGCGATTAAAAAAATAGCTTTTCATTTTAGTTTTTTTGTATATTTAAATGGGTTTACAGTGAACGTCTGAAGCGGATATACCAACAATCTTGAAATAATTAGCACACACATCATTCTATCAAGGAGGGTATCTTGAAACGATTTATCATTTATTCATGCCTTGCGCTTGCCATGGGCATCCAAAGTTTTGCGCAGGAGAATGTGGCACAGCAAAAACGAAGTTTGGTGAACGTACCGACCGCCGGTGTTCTGCAAAAAGGCCAATATGACGTTGGTATGCGGCTGTTTGATAACGGCGGCGTGCTGACCAGTATTGGTGTGGGCATTACCGACCGGTTTATGTTCGGCATTGCGTTCGGCGGTGAGAATATTATCGGTTCGGGCAAAGTTAAGTTTAATCCGCTGCCGGGTGTAGAGGCGCGGTATCGAATGATCGATGAAAGTACACCGGGCCCCGCAGTCACAGTCGGCTTTGATAATCAGGGTTTTGGGCCGTTTATTAAAAAAGTTGGTGTAGATTCGACCACGCAAAAAGTGAATCGTTATACCCAAAAATCACGCGGGCTTTTTGTTGTTGCAAGCAAGAACTATGCATTCATGGGTAATCTCGGTTTCCACGGAGGAATTAGTTGGTCGGTTACGGAAAAGAAAGATAAGGATGACGGGCCGGCATTCTTCATCGGAATGGACAAAAGCCTTAATGATGAATTATCATTTGTCGGAGAATACGATTTAGCTCTAAATGATAACAAGGGTTTGATAGGAAATAAACGCGGTTATCTTAATATGGGCGTTAAATTTAATTTCGGCAACCGCGTCATGATCGACTTTATAATGACAGATATGCTTAATAATTCGAGGAGTTTCGGGAAATTTTCGAGAGAACTCCGGTTGTCTTTAGTTACCACATTTTGATATGATTTTCTAAAACCATCATTTGTCAAAAAAATAAAACAAATTTGTTGACAAACCTGAATTATTAATGTATATTAATTGTGTCAGGAGTCGTGTTGATTTTTGGCCTTCTAGAAAGGAAGAGGTGGTTTTATGAAAACAATTAGTGTAATCAAAGGCGCCTTTGCATTTATTGCCTTTATATTCTTTACGTTTTTTTTGTCGAGCTGCTACACTGTCCTGAAACAATCCGGGGAGTATTATTCCGAGTTTGGCCAGGAGCTACCCGATAAATCCAATGACACCAATGTTGATATTATCCAGAAAGACAGTCTGGGTGCCGAAGATGAATCGGCCGGGGACACAGATGAATATGCCGAAACGGTCGTCATCAATCGGTATTATTATGACTCGCCATGGTGGGCAGGTTACCGCTATGGATATCCAGGAAACTACTGGAGTGTAAGCGTCGGTTACACGTGGTATCCGGCCGGGTATTATTATCCTTACGACTATTATTATTGGGGAGGCTGCTACTATCCATCTTATCCGGGTTATTATCCATATTATGCGGACCCGTGGTATTATCCCGGAACTTCTTATACTTCGTACTCCTCACGCAGAAATTACGGCCTGCGCCATGAGGCGCTGAACACAACCGGATCGGGGCTGAACAGAATCCATTCGATCAACTCCACAGCCGTTATTACGCAAAGGCAATACAATTCCGGAACCACCGCTAAATCCGATGGGACAACGTCCTCGCAAAACAAAAAAGAAGCAAAGGCGACAACCAAGAAAAACCACAGGCGATTTAACACAAATTCAGCAACAACGGCATCCAAGCCGGTAGAAAAGAAAGCGGGAAATTCCGGTCAACGTACGTATAGAGAAGTAGACGTTCCGAAGAATAACAAATCGTTTCAGCAGGGATTTGAAAGCGCTAAAACTCATTTTTCGAGGAATGAAAACCAATCTTCAAGAACTTCCAATTCCAGTGTGTCTTCTGACAGAAGCAGTGCCTCCCGTACGTCTGGTGAGCGCTCCAGTTCACCCAATGTAAACAGCCGTACATATAAGAAGTAGGCAGCCATGTTCAGGAAACCACATTTACTGGATACGGTGCTCTTATTGTTCAGTATCAGTCTGATCAGCGGTTGTTACACTGTCGTATTGCACCAGAAAAATATTTCCATGCCGGCGGAAGAAGAAACCGGTTTAAAGCCGGATAACTATTCACATTCTATCGATATTTCCAATCAGGCTTCCTGCACGTCTTGTCACGCGAACGACTTCGAATATACCGAATTCGGAATTACGGGCAGTAATTTTGGCCCTACATCACTTTGGGTTTACTATTATGATTCTAATATACCGTGGTGGATTTCACGTAGCAATGCCGATGAATCGTTAGAAGAAAATAACGCGGAACTGGGCGATACAGGAATGCGAAGATATTACGGCCGACGCCGGGAAGCACTCAATAACGATAATGCAAGTTCGTCCATTACAATTGATGGCGGAGGCGCGGTAATTCCATCCTTTCCTGCATCCATACCAACATTCGGAGGGACTGTCACGACAACGATCACAATTGATTCAGTAAACACACAAACTGTGGACACTACTAAGACAGAACGGGCGGCGGAAAAATCTGAACCGCTTAATAAACAACGTGATTATGGTGTTCGTAAAAATGCAAAGAAAAAATAAGGAGATGGTTTTATGTTGCATCGACGAAGCCTACTGATCTGCCTGCTGTTCCTAATGACAGGCGTTATACATGCGCAGGATGAATCGGATGCGATCAGGCCTTTTCAGAACGAATTCGGTCCCGGTGCGCGCGCCATGGCTCTGGGCGGAGCTTATTCGGCTGTTGCGGAAGATTATACCGCGGTATACTGGAATCCGGCCGGACTTGCGCAAATTCGCAAGATGGAATTTTACGGGAGTTTATCTCATCTAAGCCTGAATAATCGGATTGGGTATCAAGGAACGACAACTGAGAATACCAATGGATTTACCAACATGAATGCGATCGGCGCGGTATTTCCAATTCCCACCTATCGCGGTAGTTTGGTTTTTGGTATCGGCTACCACAGGATCAATTCCTTCGATGATTTTAATCAGGTCATCGGATCGCCTCGAGACAACACCGGCCGAAGTTTCTATCAAAACGAGAAAACCACTGCAGGCGGCAATCTGAACCAGTGGTCTTTTTCCGGGGCCGTTGATCTCACAAAAACATTATCGGTCGGTGCAACGCTCAATCTGCTGGTTGGCAAAAATAACAACGACGTCTCCTATTTTGAGGACGATAGCTACGATGATCTTCTTTTGGATGTGTATACACGGGAAGTTGAATTTCAGATTAATCCGGATTACTCGGGCGTTGGTTTTAAAATGGGCGCGCTGCTAAAACCCTCCGATAATTTACGCGTTGCTGTTACCGTCACGGCGCCATCTTCATTAAAAGCGGAGGAGAATTCGACTTATTCAGAATACTTAGTTTATGACGACAGCACTCCGGACGATCTTTTTGTCTCCGATTCTTTTTTGAAATACAGGATCACGTCGCCATGGAAATTTGATTTTGGAGCTTCGTACAAGTATCAATTATTTCTCCTCACAGGCGCCGTCGAAATGACCGACTGGACGCAAACACGATTCCATTCCAACATACTTGATGATAATTCTAAAGACATCGATGGGGAGATCAATCAGAATATTCTATCCAATTACCGCCAGGCAACCAATTATCGGTTTGGCGCTGAAGCTGCTATTCCTAATTTAGGCATAAAAGCGATGGCGGGATATTTCTATCAGGAATCGCCTTTTAAAAAAGGAAGAGAACGAATTGCAAGCAATAAACAGTTCCTATCCGGCGGATTGAGTTTCTTATTGGATAAACAGGTCAAGATCGATGCGGCATATCAGCACGGATGGTGGAAACAGTCCGCGACGGATTTTTTGCTTGGTACGGATTACCAGGGCAATCAACTCGTAACCCATGAAACGATAACGGCAAATCGTTTTGTCATCAGCCTAAGTTATCGCTTTTAGTACCATCTAATCTATCCAAGCTATGAAGGTAATTACATCATCAAACGGCGGACTATTATCCGCCGTTCTTTTTTTACTTTTCGTTCCATCGCATAACTCACAGAGCCAGGTAAGACGGCTTGACCAGCCCGGGCCTTCATTGCAGTCGATAACACGAACCGACTCGGTCTTTGATAAGACCATTCTTCAACTTGTTGATCATGTGAGCGGCAAAGACATTCGTTCTTTGATCGATACACTTGCCTCGGATTCATTCGAAGGCCGGGCAACGGGGTCGATAGGTTTTGATAAAGCGGCGCACTTTGTTGCTCAGCATTTCGAACAAAGTGGAGTTATTCCTTTAGGAAATTCCTATTTTCAAAAATTCAAGATTGAAAGCAGGACTGTAAAGTCTAAAGTTTTTATACAGAATACGCCAAGCGATTCTATCGAAACAATGAATGTGATCGGAGTGAAACCGGGTACTACGAATCCGGATGAATACGTCCTGGTCACGGCGCATCTCGATCATTTGGGCAAAACACTGGACAGTATATATCCTGGCGCCAATGACAACGCAAGCGGTGTTGCGGTCATGATGACGGTAGCTGAAATACTGAAAAATGTAAATACGTCGCGTTCTGTGGTGTTTATTGCGTTTACCGGTGAAGAAGTTGGTTTGATGGGGTCAGCCTTTTTCGTAACACATCCGCCCATAGATCTGAAGAAAATAAAATTCATGATCAATCTTGATCTTGTTGGCTCCGGCAGTAACGGCATTATGGTTCAAGGTGTAGACGGACATGATACGGAATTAGCGGAGATCAAAAGAATCAATCAAACGTATTTTCAATTTGAAATTGGCACACGGCCCAATTCGCCCAATTCCGATCAATATTATTTTCATCTTCTCGGAGTTCCTGCATTTTTTCTGTATGCGTATAACGGTACGATGCCGTACCATTCCCCGGGCGATACGGCGGAGAAAATTGACGCAGCGGTCGTTGAAAATGTGGCGAAATTTGTGCTGATGAATGTGTGGAATTTTACAAAGAAAGGAAGGTAAACGATTTACCATATAAAACATTTTATGAAGAATTGAACATACACTATTGCCGAAATACAATAATTGAACCGGCACTTAACATGGAGAGGAAATTTCAAATGAAAAACGTAATTGTGCTTTTTCTAATTGTGACACTAAATGCCGTTGAGGCTTACAGCCAAAATTCTCAAGACGAAGACTCTGTATCGTTTCATAAAAAACGCTGGGCGCTCCAATTTCAGGTCGGAAGAGACTTTACATTAAACTCTTTTCAGGGTTCTATCATTTCCCTAAAGAAAACCTTGTCTGAAAAATCAGCCCTACGCATTGGTGTAAGTTTTGGAACAGGAATAAACAATGATAATAGTAAGTTCAGTCACTTTCCACCTGACACGGCTCATAGTGAGCGGAATTCTGATAATAGCGGTTTTGATCTTAATGTGTCAAGTCAATATATACACTACTTGCCGATTGAAGACCATATTGCAGGTTATTACGGCATCGGGCCAACATTTGGGTATTCGTTTAACAAAAATAAATATAAAGACTCAAATACAAATGGTAGTAGTACCTCATCAAGTTCCGTTAGCACTACGACAAACACGTGGAACATAGGAGCCAATGCCGTATTTGGAGTAGAATGGTTTGTAAGGAATAATATAAGTTTATCTGGAGAATATGGGGTTTCATTGTCTTATAGTAACAACAAGCAGGATTATAAGGGAGAAAGTTCGTATTCCTCGAACCCATCAATCGATTTCAAAGAACAAAGAAACTGGGATCGCTTTAGCTTAGGCGCTAATATTGTAAAATTTGGTTTGTCTGTGTACTTTGAATAGAATAGTGGAAGAGTAGTCTCCGATTACATCTGGCGCATCTCAAATTGCCTGATGATTGGAGCCGTGGCCTCAGGGTTATTACAAAAAAGAAGTTCGTACATTCTATTTTATCTGACATAGGTTGCAAATGATCAAAGTACTTTTTTTGTTGGCATTAGCGCATTCTTTACACGCCCAGGCCGATTCATACGAAGTGATATCGAAAGATTTTCAGTACACAAATTTTAGGCTTACGTACCAGCCGTCTGATGTAAATAACTACGGTGATATCGTCTTCGTTGAATGTGAAATAACAAATAATCGAATACATCCAATCACTTTAGTCGCATTCAAAAATGATGAGATTGCAATGGATATGAAAGATTCCACATTGGATGTTTCTTTTTTTTCAGGTAATGCAACATTTAAACTAGAACAAGGCCGTCCATATCGGTGCCGTTTTGCTATCAGCCTGTTAGATAGGACTAGTGGCTCAAAAAAGCTACATTCTGTCACATCCACTGCAACGTTTTCGGATTTTTAAAAATATCTAAAAGATAAAAAGGAGCCTGATCCAGAAACGGGAGAAGAACCGTTACCAAATAGAAGTGATGGACTGCGTCTTCAAGAATATATGCCTGGGCGTGGTGATAGTATACAGTATAATGTGTTGATAGGAACCATTGAGCTATTTTTTTGACTGAGTCATTGCAGCCTACGTCAGAAGCGGTTTACACCTTCGCTTCCGCCAGCGGAAGCCATGATAGATATAGATTTTAGTCGACACGCTTGTAGTAAATGTAGCGAATCTTTGTTGATGAATGAGCGGCAGTTCGTACAAATGTACAAATAGATATTGATAAAAACCTCGTAGCTGATTATTTTCTCCCTACCTCAGCAAAAAGAAATATCATGGTCAGAAACATTATAATAAGTATTCTTCTCTTATTCACAACGCATGGGCTGCAAGCGCAAAATGTTCGTTGTAATGCATCGGTGGAAAGAACGGTGATCGAGGCGGGGGAGTCGTTTACACTAACCGTCGAGATCAGCGGGGATGATATTAACGTGACGGCGTATCCGCAATTGCCGCCGCTTAAAGGGATCGAAGCTATTTATGCCAATGCCGGCGAATCCACGTCCATTCAGATCATCAACGGCAAGAAAAGCGAGTCGAAAAGTTATCAGTTCTTATTGCGCGCTAAAGAGGCCGGCAAATGGACGATACCGTCGATCAGTGTTGAAAATAACGGAAGAGCTTATACCACACAGCCGCTCACAATCGAAGTCGTT
>JAEUSK010000013.1 GCA_016787925.1 bacterium
GTTCAAAATGGTGTATTCGCCTTTGGCGTTCGTTGCGGCTCCCATCGTGGTTCCTTCCAGAATCACATTCACGCCGGGAAGTGCGTCGCCTGTCTCCTTGTCTTTGACCACACCGGTAACTTTACCCGTGTTGCCTGCAAACAAGTAGAGAGGCAGTAGGAAAACCGCTACTGCACCAAGCAATAACCGTTTTACGATTGTACTACGAGACATAAGAGTCCTCCTTCTGTTTATTAGGAATAAGATAAGAGATTAGGAAATACAAGAAAGAATTAAAGACATGAATACTAAGGCATCGTAACCAATAATGTCGATTTTACCTCCTTAATTGACTAATGGTGTTAATGAAAGTGTTAATTAAGCAAAAGAAATGGCTAAAAAATTTAATCATCCTTTCGTTTTATTAAATGATTGAAAAAAATGTATGGTTACCATTTCTTTCTGAAAATCAAAAACTGGCGATGATCTCTTTAGAATTGCCCTATTAAAATTTTGATAACGAATTACCTGATAAGCCTATTTACTATAAAGTTAGATGTGAAACTGCCCGTAATTTATAGTGCCTCATTTGGATATGATTTGGGGACACTACACTACCTATTTATGGCATTATGATTATGAATATATAACCCATTAAAATGAATGTCAAGTTTTTTTTTTTGACGCAAATGACGTGTAAACAAAAGATTACAAAAACTGACCAGGCCCTGAATCACCATGTTTTGTGATTTGGGTCACAACAAGCAAAGGAAACCATGGAAAAAAACTTCTGAACTTAATTATTGAAATGCGGATATTTTATCTCTATATTAGCCCCGCCTTGGAAATTTCTATTCCATTCAAACTGATTTAGAATCATAAAGGTATCGTTCCATGTATCTGTCCCGACTGGAGATTTTTGGGTTCAAAACATTTGCCCAAAAAGTAGATCTGCATTTTGATGACGGCATTACTAATATCGTAGGACCAAACGGTTGCGGCAAGTCCAACATTGTGGATGCCCTTCGCTGGTCGCTGGGGGAACAGAAATCAAGCGTTCTCCGCAGCGAAAAGATGGAGAATGTGATTTTCAACGGGACCAAAGGGCGTAAGCCTCTCAATCTCGCCGAAGTGAGCCTGACAATCCAGAACACAAAAAATATCTTGCCGACGGAATATACCGAAGTAACCCTTACGCGCCGCATTTACCGTTCCGGCGAAAGCGAATATTTCCTAAACCGCCTGCCCTGCCGTCTTAAAGACATCAACGATCTCTTCATGGATACAGGCATGGGCGCCGACGCGTATTCGGTCATTGAGCTTAAGATGGTCGAGCAGATTCTTTCCGATAATACGGAAGACCGACGGAAACTTTTTGAGGAGGCAGCGGGGATTACTAAATACAAGATACGACGCAGACAAACATTCCGCAAATTAGACGCAACGAAGGCCGATCTGATGCGAGCTAATGATATTATCGCCGAAATCGAAAAAAAGGTCAATTCGCTCAGGCGCCAAACTCAAAAAGCTAACCGTTATAATAAACTGATGTCTCGGCTCAAGATAGAAGACGTCCGGCTGGGGCACCATGAATTTACACGCCTTTCGGAGTTGATACAGCCGCTGGAAAACAAATTGGCCGGCCTTGAAAGTTCGGCCGAACAGATTTTAGGCGAGGTCAGCAAAAAAGAATCAGAGGTCGAAGCTCTCAACGCCATTCTCATCGGGAAAGAGCAGAAATTACGTGAGACGCAAATCGAGCTTGAAAATCAGGACAAACAAATCAAAGCGATCGAAGAAAAAATTCTCATCTCGCGGGAACGTAATAGCAGTTTGCTCGATTTGATTCGCCGTTATTCTGAAGAAAAAACGGCTTCACTCGAAAAGAAGGAAATTCTACATAGGCGTATCGATGAACTCAGCGCAGCAATCGGCAATCTGGAGAGCAGATATGCTGAGTCTAAAGAAAATCTATCTTCAAAAAAGGCCGACTTCGAAGGGTTTGATGAATCGATCACGAGCAAAAAGAATGACCTGGAAAAAAATCGAAAAGAATTAGTGCAGCTGATAGACGAAGTAGCAAAAAAACGTAGCGCGTATCAACTGACCAAAAACAATATTCAAAATCTTGAACGGAAAATTGACGACCTCAAAAAGGACAATGCCGTCTATTCGTCGACTTCAGATGATGCGCTGAGCGTGTTGGACGATACTCAATATGAAAAGAGAAAACTGGCCGATACCATCGACTTGCTAAAAAAGGATATTATTAGCGGCCAGCAGCAGATCGATGCGCTGCGCATATCAATTGACGAATCACGATCCCTGAAACTGCACGCGGAAGCCGATGTTCGGTCGATCCATTCGCGTATCGCAATTATCCAAAAAGCAATCGAATCCCATGAAGGGTTTCCTGAAGGCGTTCAATACCTGTTACAGGAAAAATTGGCCGGTATCGATACCACTATTGCGGATATCATCTCCGTCGATGAGGATTACAAAAGGGCAACCGAGGCCGCTTTGGGAGACAGTTTTTCTTTCCTGGTTTCCGGCAAGATCGACTCGATCAGAAACGCATTGTCCAAACTGACGGAATCCCGAAAAGGGGTTGCGACTTTTCTTAATATGGAAAAATTATCGCAATTTCGATCCTCTGTCGATCTCCATGCACTCAACGGGATAAAGAACGAAATTATCGGATTTGCTACAGAATTAGTAAAAAGCGATGATCCTCGATTAATGCAGCTTCTGTTAGGCGACGTTGTATTTGTTGATCAATTTGAAAAAGCCATAAATCTTGCCGACCGGTTTCCCCAATTCCGTTTTGTTACCCTCGCGGGCGAAATCATCAAAGGGAACTATCTCATCAAAGGGGGCAGCCGGGCTCAAACCAACGACACGATAATCGGCCAGCGTGAAGCTCTGCGCCGCTTGCAGGATCAGGTTATCCAGTTGGAAAAACAAGTTGTGGAACTGCAAACAAAGATCACTGTACTTGAGGGACAACTTCGGGAAACAACGGCAAAACTGGCTGCCGATCAGGAAAAACAGAAATCGTCGGAGCAACAGCTCCTATCTCTCGACAAAGATATTTCACAGTCGGAATACGAACAAAAACGCTCCAGGGAAACACTCGTAAAGAATCAGGATATCATTGACCAAACAACCCGCGAATTGGAGATATTCCAAACTCATCTGGAAGAAATGGGACCTCACATGGATGAATTGGAGTTGCGGCGGGGCGAGCTGGAATTACAAACTCGTAAACTGGAATTACAGCTCAATGATCTCGAAAAAGAACGCAAGGACAGATCTGAATCGGTTAACGAAGTATTCTCTTCCTTTGTTCGGCTTGAAAGCGAAATTAAAACTCACCAGACCAACGTAGAAAATAGCCGGCAGCAAATTCAGGATATCGACACGACGATAGCCAAACACGAATCTGAAACCGTTGCCGCACAGCAGGAGATTGAGAAGCTTGAGGAATCTGCCGTTGTTCGTGAATCTGAACTGATTGCCATTTCCAAAAAACGAGACGCTATCGAAAAAGATCGCGACATAGAGGGAAGTGAAGTATCCAACCTACGTGAATCCGCCGGAAAGATAGAAGCGGAATTGAAGAAAATCCGGCGTCAGCGCGAAGAACTTCTGAATTCCCGCCACACCATGGAACAGGAACATAACGATCTGCGTTTTGAGATGCGCAGTCTTACCGAACGGATACAGCGCGATTACGATTTTGATCTTTCCAAAGACTCCGTTGATTCCTTGTTTGCATCGGTTGAATCTAAAGAAGAGGCCGAGTATTCTGAAATGGAAGAAGTTTCCCCAGGTACGCTGTCGGCGGAAAATGATCGAACCGAAAAAAATCTTGATGAGGTCTTAGATACTGACCTGCCGCAAGAAACGCCGGCCTCCTCCGGGTTTGATTCCCTGGCTGTAAAGACTATGATCGATGAATTGCGCCGCAAAATCAAACAGCTCGGTCCTGTAAATATGGAGGCCTTCGCTGAATATAACGTGGAAAAAGACCGGTTAGACACTCTTACTCAGCAACGTCAAGACCTCTTGGAAGCTGAAAGCCAATTGATGCAGACAATAGAAACAATCAATACAACGGCCCAAAAACAGTTCATGGAAGTATTCGACCGTATCAAAGAAAATTTCATAAATATTTTTACTTCGCTGTTTGAAAGCAGCGAAGCCAATTTGGAATTGGCCAAGGAAGAAGACCCGCTGGAAGCTAATATTGAAATTCTTGCCCGACCCACCGGCAAGAAAATTCAACATATCGCACTGCTTTCGGGAGGAGAAAAAACACTTACGGCCATCGCTCTGCTTTTTGCAATATATCTAGTAAAACCCAGCCCTTTTTGTATTTTGGACGAAGTAGACGCGCCGCTCGACGATACCAATATTGACAAATTCACCAAGATCCTGCGCGATTTCTCAAAAGACACACAATTTATCGTTGTCACCCATAACAAGCGAACCATGGAAGCTGCACAAAATATTTTCGGTATCACTATGCAGGAGGCCGGCGTTTCAAAAGTGGTTTCTGTAAAATTCAATGATCGCGACATCCAGTCGGACGATATCGAAGAAATCATCCGCCAAAATCAGGTTGAAGAACTGACGCACGAAGTCAAAGAACCTCCTTCGGGAACGCCTGCCGAAAATTAACGCCCCCTCCGTTCAATTATCCCTTTCGCACGGTCCAACAAGATTTATGTGGACACTCACCTCTTATTTATTTATTTTTATTAGTTCCAATCGGTCAGGATAAATGGAATCTTTGGAAGACAGAAAAGAACGCGTTGTGCGTGTCACGCGAAAACTGAGGAAAGCTCTTCCGGATGCCCGGTGTAAATTAACTTTTCAAACGCCGTTTGAGCTGCTCGTAAAGACCATTTTGTCTGCGCAATGCACCGACGAACGCGTTAACCGGGTCGCCATGGATTTATTTAAGAAATATCCGGGAGCGAAAGATTTTGCAAAAGCTTCTCAAGACGATTTGGAGAAAGATATCCAATCCACAGGTTTGTTCAGAAACAAGGCGCGTCATATTCGGGCGTGCGCTTCTTTTCTGATCGAGCAATTCGGAGGGGTTGTTCCTCCGTCAATGGATGAACTGATTCGGTTTCCCGGCGTTGGCCGTAAAACCGCGAACGTGATATTGGGAAATGTATTCGGTATTCCGGCGATAGTCGTCGACACGCATGTTATGCGTTTGTCAAAATTACTTGGTTTGACTCTGCAAGATAATCCGGAAAAAATAGAATACGATCTGATGAAAATACTTCCGAAAAAAGACTGGATATCTTTTTCCCATCTGTTATCTGACCATGGACGCCAAACATGTATTGCGCGGCGTCCTCAGTGCAGACGGTGCAGCGTTGAAAAAGACTGTCCATCTTCCTTGGTATCCTGAATTTAGTAACACAGGTGATTTTGTGAATTTGTTTTATCGTATTGGTCTCATACTGTTGATTAGTTTCTTGTGTCCATCTTTACTATCCTCACAAAAGCTCTTCATCAAGAATTATACGGCGGCCGAAGGTCTCGCGCAAAATCAGGTGTTTAGCGTTGAGCAAGACCACTTTGGATTTATGTGGTTTGGTACCGGAGGAGGATTGAGCAGATACGACGGCCGTACTTTCAGAAACTACACCAAAGAAAACGGCTTAGCCAGCAACGTCATCCGCGTAATCTTCGAATCTTCGGATCACCGCCTCTGGCTTGGGACCGACGAAGGCCTCAGCCGGTATGTTTCAACATCCGATTCTTTTGTCAATTATAATTCTCCGGCCGAATTGTATACGGGCGTTCTCGGTAAAGGGACCGTAAGAAGCATTCTGGAGGACTCAAGCGGAAACATATGGTTCGCTACGGCAGAGGGCCTCAGCGTTCTTGCTAAAAAAACAGGATCGTTCCACAATTTTATGATAGGCGACGGCCTGCCCTCCAATGTGATATTATGCCTGACCAAAAATCCGGAAAATACGATTTACGCCGGTACTCCTGAAGGCATCGGCGTTGTGCGATTGAAAAGCGATTTTACGATTGACGTGACTAGAATATCTGCCCGCGACGGACTGATCAATAACCGCATCGAAGCTATTTTCTACGATACATTTGATCGTCTGTGGATCGGCACACCGGTCGGCGTAACTACGATAGAGGACAGCAAGATCCGTAACTACAGTACTTCCTCCGGCCTTGCACATAATTCGGTTCGCGGCATCACTCAAAGTAAAAGAGGTTATGTGTGGATTACAACTGAGGGCGGTATTAGTTTTACGGACTCCAGATCCAATCCTATTACTTTCAAGAATTACAGCACAAAAAACGGGTTTGCCGGAAATTTTTTTTATACCATGCTGGAGGATCGGGAAAACAATTTCTGGTTCGGCACATTCGGCAAAGGCGTAAGTAAACTAATTTCAGAAGAGTTGGTCTCATATTCAGAAGCAGACGGGCTGATCAATGATGCAATCCTTTCCACCGCACACGATGTAAACGGACGACTATATATCGGCACGACGGCAGGCCTATCTATATTTTATCAGAATAAATTTCAATCGTACTCGCAGGCCGAAGGACTTAATGCTACCGAGATATGGAATGTAACCATCGATCCGCAGGGGTTTATCTGGCTTGGTACATATAACGGTTTGAAGCTGCTGATCCCTGACAACTATTTTTCTCTATACCCTAATATTTCTCCCGCGGAATCTGAAAAGGCGCGGATTCTGATCAGCCAATCCCAAAAAATCAAAGATTTCTATTCAGTGAATTTATCAGCATTTCCTGAATTAAACGGACGCAGGGTAGTCGATATTGTCGTGGACAGCCGGCAGAGGATATGGTTCGCCTCTACCGACCGAGGCATCGGCTATCTTACGATCAACAATCAAGGAGCACTTTCCGTAAAGTTGTTCACAACCCAACACGGATTGTTCAACAACAATCCATGGTGTTTGTATGAAGATTCACAGCACCGCATGTGGGCCGGTATGATCGGCGGCGGGTTGGCGTTATTTGAAGAAACAAATGAAACGTTTTATAAGTTTACTCAAAAAGACGGCCTGGCCGATGATGTGGCGCTGGCGCTCTGCGAAGATGGTTTTGGCAGTTTGTGGATCGGCAGTGAACGAGGTATTACCCGGCTTGAAATTCAGAAATTGCCTGCGCTGTCAAGCGAAAATACCGATCTTCGCTCTATCGTCAAACACTTTTCAACCAAAGATGGCCTTACGGATAATTGCGTTAACGCAATAACCCGCGATCTAAACGGTATGCTGTGGGTTGGCACTAACAACGGCTTGAATGTCATCAATCCTTCTTCTAAGCACATCACTAAAACATATACAAAGAGACAGGGACTAATTGATCATGAAGTGAGCACAAACAATTCTCTGATCACCGACAATAACTTTGTCTGGATCGGCACCGCCGGAGGAATGACACGTCTTCCCGTCATTCCTTCAGTGAGCATGACCATACCAGCGCCGGCGGTCTATTTAACTGATTTTATCGTAGAGGATAAATCGCAAAAACAAATGCGTCGGCTTAATTTAAATTATCGCCAGTTGGAAAACACAACTCCGGGAGACACTTCATTTTTCGAACGCCTTTTTCACACGAGCGATCAAACTGTCTTGTATGAGGAAAATAATATCATGATCGATTTTGTCTCCCCGTCCTTTAAAGATGAAAACGACGTGCGATACCGTTACCGCCTGATCGGATTCGAAAAAGAATGGTCCGAACCGACGCCCGACAACCGCGTAAGATATACCAACCTCAATGAGGGCAATTATCAGTTCGAAGTCATAGCGGGCAACGGGCTTGGAATGTGGAGCGACAAACCAATATCTGTTCACTTCAAAATTCTGACGCCGTTTTGGAAAAGCTGGTGGTTCATCTTGTTCGCTACGACTTTCATATCTCTTGGCGTATATACGTTATATCAATTCCGGATCAGCCTTGTAAGGCAACGCACGGCAGAGCTTGAGGCGAAGGTTGCAAAACGCACGCGGGAACTCATGGTGCAGAAAGAGACCGTTGAGCGGATATTAAATGAGCTTCGTGAAACGCAGATGCATCTGGTTCACTCCGAAAAAATGGCGTCCTTGGGACAGATGGTCGCCGGCATTGCGCATGAGATCAATAATCCTATCACGTATGTCAAAGCGAATATTTCCCTGTTGGAAAAGAAGCAACATCAGGTTCAGGCGATGTTTTACTCTTTTTCAGAATTATTCGATTTCTTTGATACATTTAAGAGCATCCATGATGAGCCTCATGCCGCTTTTGCGGCCAAAATGACGGAAATTGACAAACTTATTGAATCTTCAAAATTTGAAAAGTTCCTGTCCGATTTTCCGAAGATCATTCACGAAATGCGTGACGGCGTTGAGCGAACTCAGAAGATCGTCGAAGACCTTCGCAATTTTTCCCGGCTTGACGAATCCCATTTTAAAGAAATTTCTCTTATCGATTCCATTGAGAGCACTTTAAATATTCTTAAAAATGAATACAAAAACCGGATCACCATTCACCGTAACTTTACAGAATTACCGCTGATCTACTGCAATCCGGGACATATTAATCAAGTTTTGATGAACCTGCTCGTGAATGCATTTCAATCTATCGAAGGGGAAGGCGACGTCTGGATTCGCACCAATGCGGGGCAAAATAACATTCTGATTACCATCAAAGATAACGGTAAGGGTATTCCGTACGAAATTCAGCACAAAGTATACGATCCGTTTTTCACCACCAAGCCGGTCGGCAAAGGAACCGGCCTTGGATTAGCTATCTCATACAAAATTCTGGAAGCGCACAAAGGCACTATATTTTTTGAAAGCGCTCCGGGGGTCGGCACTGAGTTTAAGATTACATTACCCATCCGTAAATATTCGGCGTAATGTAAAAAAACATTTACGCTGTACACTAATAATCTTGCCAATCCTTTTTTCTTTTATTATCTTGACCCCATCTATTCAGAATTCGTTGTCTTAACACGAATTTTATGAACCTCACTATTTAACCTCTTTCCTCTAAAGGAGTCGCTATGGTCAAGAAAGCACAACTCATCTACGACGACAAGTCAATGGACCTTCCTCTCATTAACGGTACCGAAAATGAGCAGGCCGTTGATATTGCTAAATTACGCGCGCAATCCGGCCTCGTCACCATGGATCACGGATATGCCAATACAGGCGCCTGCACTAGCGCCATTACATTTTTGGATGGTGAACAGGGTATTTTGCGCTATCGCGGATACAATATTCAGGACTTGTGTGAAAACTCGAATTTTATGGAAGTCAGTTATCTGCTGATATACGGCGAACTCCCATCTCCATCTCAAGTGGAAGAATTCCGAAATAATATTACACGCCATACTATGCTGCATGAATCCCTGCGCAGCCTTTATGATGCTTATCCGCGTGATGCGCATCCGATGGCGCTGTTGTCTTCCGTTGTCTGCTCGTTATCAACGTTCTATCAGGATGCAATAGATCCCCTCAATCCGGAACACGTGAAAATTTCCATATTCCGCCTGCTCGCTAAAATTCCGACGATCGCGGCGTACTCTTATAAGAAGTCGATAGGCCAGCCATTTATTTATCCGATCAATGCGCTAAGCTATTGCGCTAATTTTCTGAATATGATGTTCTCCGTACCGGCGGAACATTATGAGGTTGATCCCGATATTGAAAAGGCCCTGGACCTGCTATTTATCCTACACGCCGATCACGAGCAGAATTGCTCAACGTCCACGGTCCGAATGGTCGGCAGCAGCCATGCGAATATGTTCGCCGCCATCTCAGCCGGAATTTGCGCCCTGTGGGGCCCGCTGCACGGCGGCGCCAACCAGGAAGTATTGGAAATGCTGCAGTTGATATACGAAGACGGGAATAATGTCAAGAAATACGTCGAGAAAGCCAAAGATAAGAATTCCAACTTCCGGCTGATGGGATTTGGCCATAGGGTCTATAAGAACTTTGATCCTCGCGCTCAGATCATCAAGAAGACCTGCGATAAAGTTCTATCCAAGATGGGTATCAACGATCCCCTTCTCGATATTGCGCATCAATTGGAAGAAGTGGCTCTGAAGGATCCGTATTTTGTTGAAAAGAAACTGTATCCCAATGTCGATTTTTACAGCGGCATTATTTATAAAGCCATGGGATTTCCTGTAGAGATGTTCACGGTATTATTTGCCATTGGGCGTATGCCGGGCTGGATCGCACAGTGGAAAGAAATGATGGAGTCCAAAGACACACGTATAGGCCGCCCTCGTCAGATCTATACCGGGCAAAATCAACGCAAATACGTGCCGATCCACAAAAGAAGTTGACATAATTCTTTTCTTCAAATGTATTTGAATAAATAATCCAATGTTTTTCGGTTACCGGGCTATTGCGGCTGTTCATCAAGGCAATAGCCCTTTTTTATTTTGTAATTTAAAACGAATTAAATAATCCTTACCATATCAGGACTGTCAGAAATTGAGAATTGTCGTACAGCGCGTAAGCCGGGCAAGCGTAACCGTTGATAAAAAAATAGTTGCCCAGATCGATAAAGGCCTTGTATTATTGATCGGATTCAAAGAAGGTGACACGAATGAGGATCTTTCATTTTGGGCGGAGAAATGCGTCAATCTCAGAATATTTGAAGACAATGACGGAAAGATGAATGTGTCGCTCATGGAATCGGGAGGCGAGATCCTCGCGGTGTCACAATTCACATTGTACGGCGATGTTCGTAAAGGCCGAAGGCCCAGTTTTATAGAGGCGGCGCGGCCTGAAGCGGCGCAACCGCTGTACGACGCTTTTGTTGAATTACTTCGCGCGAAAGGCGTCAAAGTGAGTACCGGCATATTTGGCACAATGATGGACGTGGAGCTTATCAACGCAGGGCCTGTGACGATTCTGCTGGATAATGCGCCGTAGTTTACATTACACGAACCACAATTGTATTCTATGACTCTGAAACCGCGATTAGAATTTTATTGTCTGGCTGTCCTTTTTGTTTCACCGCTTTTTGTTTGCGCGCAAGAAGCGGCAGTTGATTCCATTTTTTCCATTGATTCAGCCATTACGGCCAAAGTTATGAAAAAGAACTTATGGCTTGACTCATTGCGCAAAGCCGCGGCGGATACCGTCAAAACCGAAGAGGGGCTGGATACGTTAATTTTTTACGGCGCCGATACGACGGAAGGAACGTTGGATCAATCGACAGTGATCCTGAAAAATAACGCATGGGTCAAATACCGTGGGATGGAGATTAAGGCGGCCAAGATTATTATCAATCAGCCGCTAAAACTCATGACCGCGGAGGCCATACCTGATTCGCTGGATTCTTTAGGACAGGTCGTGCGCTACAAAGGTATACCGGAATTCAGCGAAGGAGGGGAATCTTTCACAGGTAATAAAATGGAATATAATTTAGAAACCCGGCGTGGCCGCGTCGTCATGGGAGAAACAAAAATGCAGGACGGCATATATTACGGCGAAAATATACGAAAAATCGGCGAGAACACTCTTTACATTCGGCAGGGCCGGTTCACCACATGTGAAGAAAAAGACCCTCATTTTTTCTTTCAGTCCAAGGAGATGAAATTGATCGTTAAAGACAAAGTGGTTGCCAAGCCTGTGATTCTGTATATCCACGAAGTCCCGATCCTTGCCATACCTTTTGGCGTCTTTCCAAACCGAAGCGGACGCGCTTCCGGCATTACACCGCCTGCTTACAGCGAAACACCAAGGGAAGGAAGGCAGATAAGAAATTTCGGATATTTCTGGGCGCCCAATGATTATTTTGACGCGCTCGGTCAGGTGGATTTTCTTGATAAAGCCGGATTCTTACTTCATGGCGGGACGCGTTACGCGAAAAGGTATAGTTATACCGGTAATTTCCAATTTTCTTATTCCTCGCTCAGTTATATTACGGGTCAAAAAAGCCGGTTATGGAATATCGATGCGTCGCACAGCCAAACCATCACTGACAAACAGAATCTTAACGCAGATATTCATTACGTGAGCAGTAAGAATTTTTATCAGAACACGAGCGTGAATCAGCAGCAAATTTTAAATCGCCAGATCCGCACAAATATCAGTTATAATAACACCCAGGACTGGGGCAGTTTTTCGGCCAATTTATCGCAATCAGAAAATCTGGATAACGGGCAAAAAGATTTCACTTTCCCAAACGTAACAATCAACAAATCAAACTCTGCTTTTTTCCCAAAACCGGAAAAAGATAAAAATAAACCGGACACCTGGTATCAATCTATCCGTTATGGTTATTCATCTAATTTGCTCGGGCGGCAATCCCAGGCCAGCAGAACGGCCGATCCCGCAAGCGCGCTGGGCATGAATCACAATGTAGGGATAAGCGCGCCGTTTAAGATTCTAAAATATTTTAACGTGAATCCCAGTCTAAATCTTCAGGAAACATGGTTTGACCGGCGAAGTGAAAACTTCTATTACGATTCCCTTAATCATCCCGTGAGTGACACCGTTCGTTCGTTTTTTGCAAGGCACACGTTTTCT
>JAEUSK010000067.1 GCA_016787925.1 bacterium
AGCGGTATGAGCGGCCTTACGCTTGGCGCCGGTGTGGACTACAAGTTCACGGATAAATTCGGCGCGGCTGTTGATTACGGATTTATGGACATGGGCGACCTGGGTAAAACTCACCGCTTCACTGTCGGTCTAAAATTCTAATGCGTCCATGTAACGATTCCAGGCAAAAATAGATTCGAAAATATCCTTCTCTTCTCTCTTAAAGGGCATCAACAAAAAAGTTGATGCCCTTTTCTATAACCGGAATAAGGAAATCAGCATAATTAACCCATATAGGGTATTGCTTGCTAAGGCTTTTTTGATTAGTATCAATAACCTAAACGGGTTAATTTCGACAACTTTTCGATTATGCGTGAACAGTAATCAACCAGACAATTCTATTTCTTATGAGGAGATTGATTCTTTTTACATACCTCAGTATGAACGGGTGGTTTATTTATTGCCAGTCCCAACCTTTTCATATTGAAACACTATCTGCTGAGATGGGTCTGTCCCAAAGCACTGTGACGTGCATATTTCAAGATTCGAGAGGTTACCTTTGGATTGGAACTCAGAATGGACTCAATCGGTATGATGGCTATTCAATGAAAGTTTATAAACGTAATTTCAATAATGAAAACTGTATTTCAAATAACGGAATAAATTCTATATATGAGGATAACAGCAAGAAACTCTGGATTGCGACCAATAGCGGACTAAATATGTTCGATCCGGATTCAGGTCTTTTTAGACAATTTATGTTTTCTGAAAACGACTCCAACACCTTGAGTGGTAATTTTATCGGTGACGTATGTCAGGATAGACAAGGAAAGTATTGGATTGCAACGCGCGGAAGAGGCCTCGATATGTATGATGCACGACTTGGCCGTTTTCAAAACTATAGAAACGATCCGAAAAACCTAAAGAGCCTGAGCAACAACGCACTCACATCCATCTGCATTGACTTCAGTGGAAACCTGTGGGTAGGAACGTGGGGCGGCGGACTGAATAAGTTCAACCCGGAAGATCAATCCTTCGTCACGTTTCGACACACTCCTCAAGATCCTTCTTCCATCGCGAGTGATTATATCGTTAAACTTAGTTCTGATTCTCTTGGTAACATTTGGATTGCAACTAAGGGCGGACTTAACAAATTGGATCCAAAAACAAACACATTTCAAACGTACAAACATGTGTCAAGTACATTTGACCCGATGGTCTCTTCTCTCCTGCCAGATATAGAAGGGAAACTTTGGCTGGGAATAACGGATGGTGTCATTAGATACGACAGCGAAAAGCAAGAAAACGAAACAAAATATTTAATCAATTCTCAAGGTGCCGGGTATCAAGAAATAACATGTCTTTTCCGAGACCGCTCAGGTATTGTCTGGATAGGAACTTCGCGCAGCGGTATCATGAAAATCACTCCAAAAAAGTTCAAGACGTACCGGTATGACCCGGTAACAAATCCCGGATTTTTGAATAACAACATTTGGTCCTTCGCTGAAAATCCAGATGGAAATATCTGGATAGGAACCGATGACGGCATATTCTTTTTTGAACCGAAAAAAGAACTGATTACCCGGAAGTTCAACTCTGTTTTCCAATCTATAAGTTCTTCTGCAACCAGCGTTAATGCTTTGTATGTTGACGGAGGCATTCTTTGGGCAGGCACTCCGGAAGGGTTGTTAGAGATTAATGTGAATAGCGGACAATTTGCACAGCATCTTATCCATAGGAATGATTCTGCTTCTTTGAGTTCAAATTTTGTACTTTCACTAGAAAAAACGGATGATGGGGTCTTGTGGATTGGTACATCTACAGGCCTTAACCGAATGGACTCCAAATCAAGAAGAATAAAGCGGTTTGATATCAACTTTGATGCCTCAACACGCACGCCTAACTATCCCGTCCTATCACTCAAGAAAGATAGTAAAGGATTTGTATGGGTGGGCACTATGAACGGACTGATTCGTTGCTCCGGTGACGAGAGAGTTCATTTTTTTAAAGAAAAAGTATCTAATCTGAAGTCAGGAACGGCATACTCGTGTTTATCAATTTGTGAAGATGTAACTGGAAGACTCTGGATAGGAACCGATGCAGGGATAAGTGTCTTGAATCCACTCGACAGCTCACTCCGGCACATTGACGAAGATAATGGATTACCTGATAATATGATTTACGGCGTGTTGATGGACAAAGGAGGCAATTTGTGGATCAGCACAAACAGAGGCTTGTCCAGAATTGACAGGCATAATCTTGAAAAAATAGAAAATGCTGAAAACACCAAGGTACTGCGTCTTTCAGTAAAACTTTATGATAAACGCGACGGTTTGCAGGGCAATGAATTTAACTCGGGCGCGTATCTCCTGACCAAGTCACACGAGATGTATTTTGGGGGACTTAATGGATTTAGTCGGTTTAATCCAAATCACATAGAACAAAACAATACTGCACCGCCCGTTTTTATAACCTCGGTAAAAAAATACGAAAATGAAATAAAAGCTGATTGGTCGAAAGAAACCGGCATTGAATTATTCCATGATGAAAACATGCTGACATTTGAGTTCATTGCCTTAGATTTTACCGATCCGGCTAAGAATCAATATGCCTACAAGCTTGTCGGTGTCGACAATGACTGGATCTATTCAAATTCACGCAGATATGCAACCTACTCCAATCTGGGCGCTGGCAACTACCGCTTTCTTGTGAAGGCATCGAATAACGACCTCGTGTGGAGTGAAGCCGCTTTGCTGAACATATTAATCCATCCGCCGTATTGGAAAACGTGGTGGTTCTTCTGTTCAGGGTTGATCTTAATTTCTTCAACTGTATGGATAGTGCACAAGTACCGAGTAAAACAAAAAATCAAAACTACGCTGGAGATTGAAAGAATTAAACGATTCGAAAATGAACGTGTGAGAAAAAAAGCGTCGGATGATTTTCATGATGAATTCGGACATACACTGACAAAAATTGCAATGCTGGCGGAAGTACTGAAGCGTGAACTTAGCGACATCACTGAGGAAAATATGACGACATTGCAGAAGATCGTTGAAACGTCTAAAATGTTATCGACAGGCATGCGTGATTTTCTATGGGTGCTGAATCCGGACAAGGACACTTTCAGAGAGGTGGCCATTCGTATCAAAGATTTTGGAGATGAACTCTTTGATCAGACGGGGACGAACTTTCTTGTTGACAGTATTCCTGAAAGTTATGAGGCCTATCGATTATCCATGCACATGCGACGGCATATTATCCTTATTTTCAAAGAAGCTATGCATAATGTATTAAAGCACGCCGGGAGCAGAAAAGTAACGTTAACCTATAAGATTGAAAGCGGCCATTTTGTAATTCTATTGACTGATGACGGAATAGGATTCGACGAGCATGAAAACATTACCGGCCTGGGAATTCGCAGTATGCGTCGCCGCGCTTATGAAATTACTGCCACGCTAAACATTAGCACAAAACGAGGGCAAGGAACATCGGTTCGATTTGCTTTGCCAATTTCAACCACACTAAACCAATTTTGATATGAAAAACCTCATTACCGTCTCTCTTGTCGAAGATGATCTCGACATCTGCTCCAGTCTGGCCAAACTGATTAACAATACCAATGTATTTACTTGTATTCACCAGTACCACGATTGCCAATCTGGAGTCGAAGGAATCGTCAAAGATCCGCCGAATATCGTTCTAATGGATATTGGGTTACCTGACCGATCCGGCATTGAAGGCATTTCAGAAATACGCGCGAAACTTCCGGATCTCAACATCATAGTTTTGACGGCGCACGAAAATGATGACTATGTTTTTAATGCATTATGCGCAGGCGCCTCAGGGTACATTATAAAAGAGGCGTCAACGGAACGTATATTGGGAGCAATCCATGAGGTATTAAATGGCGGAGCGCCCATGAGCACCCAAATTGCCAGAATGGTCGTTAAGTCTTTTCAACGAAAAAACACAACGACACTTAGTCCCCGAGAAATGGAAGTTCTGAATGAACTCTGTACCGGCAAGAGTTACAAAATGATTGCAGATGTTCTGTTCATAAGCGAAGAAACCGTACGCCGCCATCTGAAGTCTATTTACAAAAAACTTCATGTGAGCAGCAAATCTGAGGCTGTCGCGAAGGCGCTAAAGGAACGTTTGATTTAATTTGTTTTGTCAACGCCTCTATCAATCCTTATCAAAATGAATCGGCCAGATTAGAAATAATCTATACTCCTTCGTGCGGCTAAACTTTTGACGTATTTTAAATACTTACGGAGGCGATAAACCAGTCTCAAAACTCCATTTTTGGGAGAAGCGGATGGTTTCTCGCCAAATCCAAACTTTCTTTAGAACCCGCATCCATCCAGAAGCCGGAAAAATCATAACCCATAATATTCAAATCATCGCCAATAGCAATCCGGTAAAAATCAGAAATGATAGATGAAAATTCAGGTTTTAAATATGAGAAAACTATAGGATCGAGAACATGAATGCCTGTAAACATCCGGTTTAGGAAAGTAGCAGACTTCGCTGTTCTGATTTGAGAACCAACCGCACGTATTCTATAATCTTGAGTAAGCTTGATTTCATCGAAATTGGGCATGGCAGTATCGTCTCTGACAACCATAGTGGCTGCGGCGTTTTGCTTGAAGTGGTAGTCAATGACTTTTGTCAATTCTATATCGCAAATAATATCCGAATTAATGAGAACAAACGGTTCATGACCAAAAAACGTTTCAGCGCGTTTTACTCCGCCGCCGGTTCCCAAAATCATTTCTTCATGTGAATAGGAGATGTGTAATCCATACTTACGTCCATCCTGCAGTGCATCGCGGATTTTGTCTGCATGGTAATGGGTGTTTATCATTACGTCGATGATTCCGGCCTTCTTAATCAGAAAGAGAGCGTATTCGATAAGGTAATGGCGCTGAACCTGAATAAGGGGTTTAGGATAGTCACGGGTAAGTTCATGAAGACGCGATCCGAAACCGGCCGCAAGGATCATTGCTCGCATATCAGCTTAATGCCTCTATGGCCGCAGGCAACAAACTGACACGTTCAACGGTTGCATCGGGTCTTTCTTTCTTTGATGCAGGCTCGGTCTGCCAGTTTTTCAAACGATGCAGTGATTCCAGATATGTTAACTGTTTTTTGGTTGCGGGCTCAAATCCTTTGCGATAAGTATTCCATTTTACCTGTATGGTGAACATATCAAATTCTTTAGCAGGTATGACATCGCGGTCGATACGGTCACCGATCATCAACGCATTTTCAAAACTGCATCCTGCATGATTGATAGCCCATTCGTAAATCGTCTTCTTAGGCTTATTGATTCCAAGTATTGCGCTGATAGCATGAATTTTAAAATAATTCAACACACCTTTGGCTTTCAGAAAATCAAGAATTTCATGCGGTTGGTCCGCAATGAGTCCCAAAGAATATGATCGTGATAATCTTCTTAGAATTCGATCCATACCTGGAATTAGAATTAAGTCGCGTTTCAGATTACGGTGGATATGGTTTTTTATGTCATGGTGCCACTGGTGGTACATGCCTTCCGGCAGATACATTTTGGCAATAGTATAATGCGGCGATTCGTCCGCATGCCCCAAAATAAGATCTTCGCGGGTTGCAATTATGTCCTGAAAGGAAAGATTGATTTTGTTATCACGCAGGTTCTTCTCCAGAATTCGGAATAGATTAAAGCGGAGTTTGTCTTCGTTAACAAGGGTATCGCCGATGTCGAAAAATATCCAATCTATGTTTTTATTTTTTGGTAGGGTTGGCATGGCTTATCATGGTTAATAAATCATACGGCTCGCTGAAAATCGTATAACGCGACATGACATCCAACGCATGCTGAAATACGGTATTAATATAAGGCAAATACTTGATATTTCCAAAGTTTTCAAAGCAAAAAGCAAAGGCTCCTGCGTCATGAAGTTTCCGCTGAACGGTTGTCAGATCATAAATCCACGAAAAATTCTGATCCGAGGGATTCGGGATGTGTTTAGACCGCGCTGCAGACTTATAATAATTGATCAACTTATTTTTCAGATCTTTATCAAGAGTCACATAAACATCCTCGATCAGCGAAACCAGATCATATAAGGCCAGGCCCATTCTGGCATCCTGAAAATCAATTATTACTAACTCCTCTTTTTTATAAATAAGGTTTGATGACTGAAAATCTCTGTGAACAAACACGAATGGCAGGGTCGATAGCTCGTCAGAAATGGTTTCGTAAAATTGATCCAAAATTTTCTTTTCGGAACCGGACAATGTGTATCCAAAATAATTCGTGATGAGCTTCTGACATAAATGAAAGTCATGTTCAAAACGGAATTTCTCTTTATCGAAAAATCGTTTGGATACTACGCCGGAAGGATCGGGAGGTAATGTTTGAACGGCAAGCAGCAAATCTATGGCGCCTTCATACATTCTTTCAACCATCCCATGAGGCGCGTTTTTCAGCCATATTTCCAACGTATGATTTCCGCAATTTTCCAGAATGATATATCCATGGGCAATATTAGAATAAAATATTCGGGGCGACCGGATATGGTATCTTTCAAAATAACGCGTAATCTCCAAGTAGTCTGAAACCGTATCGGGCGGAGCCTGCATAAGGATGAATAATTCATCCGGGTAACCATCTGATATGCCGGATACGAGGTAGTATTGTTTTGATGATGCGCCTGTTTCCGAGGGCGCCAACTTAATTATGACCGGATCAGTCTGAAGATCAGCAGCGATAAGTTGTTTGAGATTTTCCATAATTTAGAGTCCAAATATTTATACAAAATAAAAATAAAATATATCAATGGGTAGTTGAATCGTATAGAAAAAAGTGGTTACCTTCAGTTTAACAAGAGAGAGCACGATGACTCTGCAATTCTTATACGGGCTTCGCATAAAAAGACTTGAGCATGATATTTTACGCGCACTGGACGACTGTGACCCGGACGCCATTCACGATGTCAGAGTGTCCATCAGACGAATGCTCATGCTATGTTCCGTTCTGAAAGAATCGGGAAAAGCTCCTTATTCAAAAAAAGAACTGCGGATATTGAAGAAGAAATTCAGCAGAGCGGGGGCGCTCAGGGATATACAGGTTCAGCTCCAATTGCTAAATTTATGGGAGGATAAACTTTCACTTCGATTTGACGCGTACAGGAATCATCTGGAACGACGCGCGAAAACGCTTCAGCAGTATTTTACGACGGCATTCCTGACCATTAACCTGAAAAAAACGATTCCAGATATTGTAAGCCGTATCACATATTGCCGCGCTATCGAAAAGGAATTAAGAAGTTTAGATGATGATTTCAGGTTTGCGTTACAAGGTGCAGGCGCGCTGCATGAATTGCGGATAATTACAAAGAAACTAAAATACATGCTGGAGATTCAACAGTCTTGTTATCCGGGATTCGGCTCTACAGAGACATTTAGGAAGCACTTGGCCAAAATTCAAGACTTGTTAGGTGCGTGGCATGATATAGAAATGGGTTTACAGCATGTGAATTATTTTGTCAAGCGCCACAGAACAAAAATAGAAGATCATGCGTTGTATGACAACTTAATCGCTTTTATGCAAAGAGAAAAAGAGACGGTACTCTTGGAGATACGTTCGGAATTACAAAAACAAATTCCGATCAAAGAACTTCTTTCCGTTGTATTGTCATGATAAAAACATTATATTATTTATAATCAAGTTTCATCATAACATAAAAGCCATGGCAAAATCATCTAAGGTTTCGCGTCGTAATTTTTTGACTTCTACTTTAGCCGCCTCATCCGGATTGGTTTTAGGCAGCCTGGTTCCGCTAGGCTCCCTTCAGACTAATGGTCTGTTAGAAAAGCTTCCTGAAAGGGAAAATTCGCTCATCATTGATCTTGAAGACTATCCGGAATTGAAAGAAGCTGGCGGCTTTAAGATACTGAAAGAAGTAGCGATCGGAGAAATAACGGATTCGATCATAATCGTCAGGAAATCGGATACGGACTTTCTCGTTTATTCATCAGTATGCCGGCACAAGAAGTGTAATGTCAAATACAAAAAAGAACGGGATCTATTTGTCTGCCCATGCCATGGAAGCACCTATGATATTAACGGGAAAGTCATTAAGGGGCCGTCGCAAGGTGATATTCCAAAATACAAAACAAAACTAATAAACAATACACTTGAGATTTCAAATTAATGCATTCAAGGTAAATATATGAGACGCGTTTTTATTGTTCTGTTCATTCTAATTGCTGCAATACAGTTTCTACGGCCGGAGAGAGCCAATATTCCGGAAGATCCGGCGAAACATATACAATCCTACGTGAAAGTGCCCGAAGACATTACAAAAATCCTGATCCGATCTTGTTATGATTGTCACAGCAATACGACACGGTGGCCGTGGTATAGTGAAATTGCGCCCTTCTCATGGGTTATTGCCGATGACGTAAAGTCGGGAAGAAGACACCTCAACTTTTCCGAATGGGGCACTTACTCTCAAAAAAGAATGGGAAAGAAATTATATCAAATTGCCGAAGTGGCGGGGGACAGTTCAATGCCGTTAACCTCATATCGGTTAACGCACCCGGACGCCAAATTGAGTTCAATGGAATTGAAAATGCTGGGTACTTGGGCCGAAGAACAGGCAGATGAAATTCCGGATAGCGATGATCATCATGAAGAAGAGGCGCCGCATATGTGACATATGCGTACGGGCTTGTTTTGCCGTAATCAGCTCGTTTGCTGATCATTACGGACAGAGCTTTCAGAAAGATACCCTTAGATCATAAAATCGATTATTTTTTTCTGCGGGTCAAACGGCGCAAGTTGGCTCAGGCCAAGCTGTTCAATGGCGCATTGAATCAGATCGGTATCGTTATTCAAATTCAATTTTAATCGATCTGCATAAAATTTTCCAGCCATCACAATGGAATCTTTAGGGATCAAACCGACGATCTCACTTCCCGTAACTTTTGTGCCGACACTTGCCGCTTCTTTTTTGCATTCTTCATACGTTGTATGAATTGCCGTAATCAGATAATTTAATAAATTCATAGAAATTTGAGTGATCCCATGCGCTTCCATATAAATGCCTTTTGCCTGGGTTTCTCGCAGCGATCCCGGAATCCGTAATGACTTCCCGTTTTCATCTTTCATAATTATTCCGTTATCATCCCGCTTAGGGCGGCCGCTTTCCCGCACACGAAATGCTATTTCGTCGGCAAGCTTGACGTCCGGTGTTGACAAATTGACATTAAACGCAATAAGGAAAAAGCGCGCTCCGGTTGCTGTCACTCCAGATCTCGCAACTTTTTCAGTAAAATTCATTTCACCGTAATCCGGCGCCCATTGCGGCTCGCTTAACTTGGATTCTATTGCTTCATATTCCCCTTTGCGGATATCGGGTAATTTTTTCCGGTCGGATTTTCGCGCAGCCTGCGCGTACAGGTAAATCGGAATGCCCAATTCCTTCGCAACACGCTGTCCGTACTGATTTGCCAATTGCACGCATTCTTCCATTGTGATGTTGCTGATTGGAACAAAAGGCACGACGTCGGTTGCGCCCATTCGCGGATGTTCACCCTTATGCTTGCGCATATCGATCATTTCAGAAGCCGTCTTAGTTGCGATGAATGCCGCTTCTACGGCTGCATTCGGTTCGCCGGCAAAGGTAACGACAACCCGATTATAGTCTTTATCGGGTTCAACGTTTAGTAATTTTACACCATCCACATTTTCAATAGCATCTGAAATGGACTTTATGACAAGAGGATCCCTGCCCTCGCTGAAATTCGGCACGCATTCGACAATTTGCTTCATTCTGAATTCCTATGTGATTTCGTTAATTGTATAAAGAGGAATTACTTCTTTTCGCCGGCTTTATAAAACTTCATAAATTCATCCGGCTGAAGGTATTCCATTTTTCCGAGTTTGGATAAACTATTTTTATAATGTTTTGCGTTCCAGGAAACCACGACCCTAACGGGCCGCTGTTTGACCAACGTGAAGATCAGGCTGTCGACCATATTGCCCGTAAATTGGGTCGTGTGAAGGATCTCGCCGAAAAAGTGATCCATAAAATATTCAGTTGACAAGTCGTATGAACTGGGGTAAATGATCTCAAGGTTATAAGTTCGGTCAAAATTCTCAAAAAAACCGAGAAGTTCTTTTTCGGAACAGTGCGGCGCGATCAGACTGCATACTTCCAGCAGATTAAATATAGTGGTAAGATTTTTCGTGTTTTGAACGCGATGGAGGAAAAGGCTGTTTTGTTCATAGCGGGGATCGTTAGCATAAAAATTGTCCATAACAAAGATATCAGTGTCAATCATTATCATTGCCGTATCTCCTCAGGCTTTTCGTGGCTTCATCCACGGTACCGAACGGCAGCTTGCCGTCGACCATTGCCGAAATCTGTTTCAATTTTTCGCGCGCGTTGACCTGCTGTTCGCTCGAAACTTCGGCCTTGGTTCGCCGCCGTATTTTCTCGATGACGGAAACGCCTTGAAGATCTGGCGCGACGTCATCGGAAACGGTTTCGTCCGTTATGACGATCAAAAGTTTCGTGTTATTGTCCGCATGAAATTCCTCGAGTGCTTCGATCTTGCCGTTACGGTAGACGCCTTGCAGTGTTTTCATGATGCCTGTCCTTTGCAGTAGAAAAAAAAGAATACGAATTAATACATTTTCAGATCATTATCGTTGATGGTGACGGAAGGGTATTGACGTAATTTCGTAATGATCTCATTCATAATATCATGCAGACGCGATTCGGATTTGGCTTCAAATCGAACGACCAACACCGGTTGTGTATTCGACGCGCGCACCAGTCCCCAGCCGTCACCGTATAACACGCGAACGCCGTCCACGTCGATCACGTCATATTTGGAACGAAAATATTCTTTCACTTCCTCGACGATCCTGAATTTTTCTTCTTCGGTCGTGTCAACCCGAATTTCCGGAGTAGAATAAAAATGCGGGATGCTGTCGGCGAGTTCGGACAAAGTATGCGGAGAACGTGATAACAGTTGTACCAAGCGGCACGCAACATAGATCGCATCGTCGTATCCGTAAAAATCGTCGGCAAAGAAAATATGGCCGCTCATTTCACCGGCCAGCGGGTTTTGGAGTTCTTTCATTTTCGCTTTGAGAAGCGAATGCCCGGTCTTCCACATGACGGGTACGCCGCCGTGTGTTGCGATGTCTTCGATAAGGGCCTGGGAACACTTTACGTCAAATAAGATC
This sequence comes from bacterium, assembly GCA_016787925.1. Classification (GTDB taxonomy): domain Bacteria; phylum CLD3; class CLD3; order SB21; family SB21; genus SB21. The sequence continues at coordinate 11,231 of JAEUSK010000067.1, forward strand.
TGCGACCCCGGTGATTTTTTATTGATCTCGCGTGCGAATAATGCCATTAATTTATCCGCCCATATTACCCGGCCTTTTTCATCAATCGCGCCGACGCGGTCCGAATCGCCGTCAAATCCCAGACCGATATCCGCTTTATGTTCATGCACAAGCTTCTGAAGGTCGACAATATACTCCAATTTCGTAGGATCGGGAAGATGGTTCGGAAAAGTACCGTCCGGTTCACAATACAGTTCAATAACCTCGCAGCCCAGTTTTCGAAAGATTTTTGGTGCGATCCGCCCGGCAGTACCGTTGCCCGCGTCGATCACGATCTTAAAGTGTTTATCGAAATGAATTTTCGATTTGATCATTTCGATATATTGCGAGACAACCGTTTTTTCAAGATAATTTCCGGTACCGGTTCTGAAATCTTTTGCTTCAATAATTCGTTTCAGATTTTGAATTTCTTCACCGTAAATCGGAGCGAGTCCCAGACACATTTTGAAGCCGTTATATTCACGCGGATTGTGGCTTCCGGTAACCATGATGCCGCCATCGGTTTCAAAGAACAGAATTGAATAGTATAATACGGGCGTAGGCACTTCGCCGACGTCAATCACGTTTAAACCCGTCGAGCGCATGCCCTTAACCAAAGCATTCTTTAGTGAAAGAGACGTCGTTCTTACATCGCGTCCGACGGTTACCGTCTGCGCGCCTTTACCGATCATATAAGACGCATAGGATTTACCGAGCAGCTCAACTACGTCGGTAGACAGATCGTCCGCGACAATTCCCCGAATATCGTATTCACGGAATATATTCGGATTTACATATACGTTTTTATGAACAGCAACCGGAGCGGGCGCTGTTTTCGCCTTTCGCCACACTTGTTTGACTGGTTTAAGAGAACTTTTCTTTATTATTTTCTTCTTTATATTTTTTTTCGGCTTAGTTTTCTTTATCGGTTTCTTAGCTGCCGGCTTCTTTACGACTTTTTTCTTTCCAACGGTTTTCTTTGTTTTATTTAATGAAGGTTTTTTTGAAGTTTTTGATTTCTGGACCTTCTTTTTTATTGGTTTTTTCTTCAGAGCCATGACGAAATTCTCCACAGGGTTGGTGAGACTATATTTTTGAAACACGGGTAATATCAACAATTTCGCCGATGAATGTACTGCCAAATTACAGGTTATTCAAGTATAAAAATGTTTGTATTATTGTGTTTACCTGTTTTTTCGGCTATATTTTTCAAAATGTATATGAAAAAAATGTCTGACCTGATCCGAATCAATCACTTAAGAACTTACCTAATCACCGGCGATGCGTGTTTCAAAGCAGTGGACGACATCAGCTTTGATATCCGCTCCGGAGAGACGCTATGTTTGGTCGGTGAATCGGGCTGCGGGAAAAGCGTCACGGCGCTTTCGATTTTGAGGCTGCTGGCAGAGCCGCCATGGAAGATATCTGCCGAGGAACTATGGTTTAAAGAAAAAAATATATTAAGTCTGTCTGCGGAGGCCATGCGTGCCATTCGCGGTAACGACATTGCGATGATATTTCAGGAACCGATGACGTCATTAAATCCGGTATTTACGGTTGGCAATCAAATTCAAGAGGCTCTGATTCTGCACAAAAAAATTTCGCAGAAAGACGCCAAGTCGTTAACGATTAACCTTCTGAAAAAAGTCGGACTGCCGGATGCTGAAAATAGATGCGATGATTATCCGCACCAGTTATCCGGAGGCATGCGCCAACGGGTCATGATAGCTATGGCGTTGTCCTGTAATCCTTCGCTTTTGATCGCCGACGAACCCACAACGGCGCTCGATGTGACGGTGCAGGCGCAAATACTGGAATTGCTCAGGGCATATCAGCAGGAATCCGGAATGGGACTGCTGCTGATCACGCATGATTTCGGCGTGGTGGCGGAGATGGCAGATCGTGTTGCCGTGATGTATGCGTCTAAGATTGTTGAGTCCGGTGATGTGCAGACTATATTCCGGAATCCGAAACATCCCTACACCGTTGGTCTGTTGGATGCTATTCCGAAAATTGACACAAAAGCAGAATATTTAAAAGTGATACCGGGACAAGTTCCTGAGTCTTCCATCTATCCGCAAGGTTGCTACTTCGCTCCCCGCTGTGAATACTCTGTCGATCGATGCAGAAATGAAAAACCGGACTCTATCGAAGTAGAATCCGGTCATTTTGTCAATTGCTGGGAATTTGAAAGAGTCTTCAGACAGAACAGGAAAGTTTGAAGATTTGTGCGTGACACCAATCTCATTTTTGCGAGGCAACCTGCTCCACTTTAGACCAAACGCGGAGTAGGTTCAATCCGCATATTTTTTGGATATCTTCTTTAGAGTAATTTCTCTTCAAGAGCTCGTATATAAGATTAGGATATTGAGAAACGTCTTTAAGTCCTGTCGGCAGTGAATCGCCCACGCCGTCAAAATCCGAACCAAACCCTACATGATTCACGCCAACCAGTTTTACTACGTGATCAATGTGGTCGGCAACTTCTTTGACGTCTGCATAAAACCCGATCGGGTGTTCTTTTTCATAATGATCAACAAAAGCATGAGCGGCAGGGTCGCTTGATGATATGCCCGTGGCTAACAGCGCTTTTCGTGCGTCTGTTCTAACCGTGGAATCACGCTTGAAGTATTCGCCGTTGATAAATGATGAACCGAAATTGATCATAATGACGCCGCCGTTCATGGCAAGCACGCGGATCATATCGTCCGACATATTACGTTCCCACCCCGGCGTAAAGAAACGACAGGATGAATGGGATGCGATTGCCGGCGCCTGGGAAATATTCATCACAGCATAGAATGCTTCATCGGTAATATGCGACACGTCAACCATTATGCCGAGCCGGTTCATTTCCAGTACAACTTCTTTTCCAAATGGGCTGAGTCCGTGTGACGTTCGCGACGTATCGTAAGACGAGTCGGAAATATGATTGTCTTTCGAATGAGCGAGCGTTATATAACGGATACCGCGGTTGTAAAAATGGCGAAGGTTTTCAAGATCGTGTTCTATCGGTGAACCGTTTTCCATCCCCAAACATAACGATATTTTTTTTGTCGTGAATTGCTTTTTGACGTCCGAAGTTGAATGGGCCATAACAAATTTATCCGGCCAGTCTGTAGAAAATTTCTCGACCATATCGATCAGCGTATCGGCCAATAGTTTTGCCCCGCCTTTTCCCTCGTACTCCGCCGGAACATAAATGGACATAAACGGCGCATTCAGTCCACCTTCTTTGGCGCGTACATAATCAAAATTGCCGCCCGCCGTAGGCTGGGAAATATCTTCCATTTTTTCACGCAAGCGGTAAGGCGTGTCCACGTGAGTATCGATGAGGATGAACTCCTGCGCGTATTCCCGGGCTTTGGATCGAAAAGATTCATCGGTTGCTTGTTTGCTTGACGCACAGGATAAAAAAAGTAGACATGAGGCCGCGACGAAGAAAGTCAAACGAATCATAAAACCTATTGTATTTATATTATTGAATTATTCTGGCCACAACATATCCGGTGACCAGGCCGGTTAGAAAAATGATTACGAGCAAGCGGTAGTTTAAAACGGTTTTTCCATGGCCGGCTTTGATTGCCACGACGGAGACAAAGTAACCTAACCCATTGATGATCCACAGAAGCGACGAACTGAGAATCGTCACCAAAAGCGGCCCGACAAACGGGATCAAGCCGATAAGACTTAATAAACCGGCCGCAAGCCATGAGAATGCGCTGGATAAAATACCGAAGATCACGATCGAACCGCCGGCTATTCCCCGGTCCCATTCGAAATAAAATGTGACAAGGACCATCGCGATGATAATGAGCCAGACCAAAAACATTTTGCGGCTGTCTTTGAGAAATTCGGCCGTGCGGGATGCAAAAACTTTCCTCTGCGTGTGAAATCGTTTCCAGAATTTCTTTTTCCGAACCGAGTCAGGAATTATCGCCTTTTCAAGTTGTCTTTCCGGCTGTTGCTTCTCTTCGATCTTGAGATGAAGATACGCGCCGAGTTCCTCTTCTTCATACTTGGTGGAACCGTTTGGAATTATTTCAGGAGAAGCGGCAAGTGCCTGATCTTTTGTTTTCTTACTTTTTTCAGTCATAAGACGAATGGGCTATTATCTTCAAAATTTATCCGCCGAATCGAAATTCCGGATACAGGCACATGCCGCCGTCAACATACAGTGTCGTTCCGGTGATATAGTCCGCCTCATCCGAACTCAAAAATGCAACCGCTGCCGCGACGTCCTCGACCTCTCCCATTCTGCCATAAGGCATCTTGGTCATCAGATCGGCCATGCCTTTGGGGTCGCTCCACACATTCTGATTGATCGGTGTCTTGATAGCGCCGGGCGCGACGCTATTGATACGTATCTTTTTCTCGGCGTACTCCTGGGCAACGGATTGGGCAAATAGATTGATTCCGGCCTTGGTTGCGCAGTAAGATGAAAATCCGGCCCACATGATCACCTGGTGAACAGACGAAATATTCACGATCTTACCACGCGATCGGGAATGAGGCCGGTTCTCATTTTTGAGAAATTGGCGCACCGCCGCGCGCGAACATAAAAAATTACCGGTTAAATTAACACCGATCACTTTGTCCCACTCAGCCTTCGACATATTTTCCAGAAGATTGTGTATTTCAATACCGGCGTTGTTTACTAAAATATCGATCGTGCCAAATTCTTTGAACATTTGTTTAAACATTGCGTCGACTTGTTCCTCATTGGAAACGTCGGCCTTGATGCCGATAGCTTTACCGCCTCCCGCCTTGTTGATCTTTTCTGCAACTTCCCTGGTAGCGTCTTCATTGAAAAGCCAATTGATCACTACGTCCGCGCCTTCCGCCGCAAGTCTTTGTGCTACAGCGGCGCCGATACCGGAATTGGCGCCTGTGACAAGCGCTTTCTGTCCGCTCAATCTTTTTTCCATAGAATCTCCTTCGGTTAAGTTAGATCGTATATGTATTAGCGAAAAGTTTTAAACAAAAAACGTTAACACGGTTGATATGAGAGGCGAAAGACTGGTAGTGAATTCAAACAAAGTAGTTTAAAAAAACAGCGTTTCAAAGTAAAGAGTGAATAAATTAATAATTCTGTAACAAAACGGATAAGAGTATTCCAAAATTACGCGTTCCGGCTTTACGTTGATTCAGGCGCCACGAAAAGTCCACGCGGGCAAAGCGGTGAATGTCGCCCAACGCAAATCCTGCTTCAAAGATAGGCCGGCGTAAATCCTGAAGGTTTTGATACACCAAATGTGTAAAAGTGCCTTTGGATAATTCAACATAACCGATCCCAAAGGTGGGTATCAGATCTATATACCCGTCTTTTAAATACGGCAATCCGGTATATTCCAGTAATTCGCCGCCGAAATTATGTTCCACCGCTAAAGCCGCCATATAATTACCCTGAAAGTGATTACCCTCGACTTCACGCAGGTCAACTGTTTTCAGCGCATAGGGGGAGGTTCCTCCGTAGAGATCGAAAAGATACTGCTGAGGTAATTCGTGCGTTCCGTAACCGGCAAAAAGCTTTCCGTCGAGCGAACCGCGCCGGGTTGTCGGGTAGTGAAAACGAGCCGTCGCATGATATTTAGTAAAATCAAAATCACTTTTTAGCAAACTCCGGTCGGAGTATTCCACCGTTCCTTCGATGATCCAATAAATCTCTCGGGACACAATCCCGGTTCCGTGGCCGATCATGTACGTGGCGGTTGCCGAAAGCCTTCTCAAACGGCCGGTATTGATCGGATAGACCGGATCAAATTTTTTGTATAATAAATCCACCATCGCGTATTTGGCATTTCGTTGGGCAGAACTGTCCGTTCGGTCGGTATAATTAAATTCCAAACTAAAATTGTGACGGGGCTTTATCTGTACAAAAGCTTCGTATCCTTTGACGTAATAATAGTTAAAGGCATCGTAACGGTATGCCAGCGCGGTCAGGCTGTTGGTCAGTACATTTCCGGTTATCTCCCTGTAGGCGATGTCGTCGTAATAACGCGCGCCGATGGTCACTATGCGCGATGCGAAAGACTGCCGGATTTCGCCGGTGTATTTATAACGATCGTCCATGAATCCGTAGCCGAACTTACCTTTGAGGGATAGCCCGCGAATGGTGCGCTTAAGTGAAATATTATTAAACTGAATTTCTCCACCGACGAAACTTCCTTCAACCCGATTATACCTGAAATCGGGCAAGAATTTGAATCCCCAACGTATATTTTCCTGCCTCTGTTTAAGTTCAAAGCTCTCGAGATCCGGGTAGATGATCTTCTTGTTTTTCTGCAAGAAGGCCAATTGCCAGAATCCGTTTTCTTCTTCCGTGGTCATAGGAATGATCTGATTTTCATTCCAGAAAGTTGAGTCCTTATAACGCGCGTCCGACGCGCGCTCGATCAGGCGGTTTGAAAACACATGATCGCCGATGACAGGATTAAGCTCGCAGTCATAAAATTTTGAAATACTATACCATTCCGCTTTTACGTGGTGCCCAAGAAAAGAAATATCAAACTGCAAACGCCACACCGTGTTTTCCGGGATCCAATAGATTCCATTGTGTAAGGAGAAAGTCTGATGAAGCGTAAAGGAGCGGGGTTGGGGAAACAGCTTGACGCCGCTGTTAAACGACACATCGGCAGCCATAAGACGGTAGGATTCGGAGCTGATGATCAGCACGCCGTCCATGAGAGGCTGATGGTTTGTTCTGGGAGTGATCTGTATCCTGTACGCCGGAAGCCCTTTTTCGGTGACGGTGTCGAGAAATTGGAATTGATAGAACCTTTCTGATCCTTTTGACAACGGGCCCACTACGGACGTATTACTAACCGTTATCTTACTTTGACTGAAGTCATCGATCAATCCAAAATCAAAATCGTCGTATTCTACAAATTTGGGCTTGTGAATATGCCGGTAAGCCGTCTCAATTTCCCTCCGCTGTTCTGATTTTTTCCAATATACATCGGAGTGAACCAGCGTAACAGCCTCGGTTTCGTTCCTGTTTTTTTCCGTGTTAAATACCGTAAGAAAAGATTTTGTATACGACTTCAGTTTATAGGATTTCAACCGGGCTTGCATGGATGCATTTTTTGCTTTTTCAATGATGCGGTCTGCGTTTAGTGAGTCGCCGCCCGCCAACGCCCATTGAGAACAGAGAAAAGTCATGAGTAAAAACTTGGAAACGGTATTCAACATAGATAGTAGAATTGGTCTTAATGAAAGAGGCCTTGCGGCAAGAAATTTAGGTTAATATATTCCATCAGTCAATATTAAATTCAAATGGGTCGTATTTCAAAAAATTCTAAACAGCAAATAATCCAATGACCAAAGAATCAAGCGTCAATCAAACGGTTTGGATGCCTGGAATTTATTTGAGATTTGTTTTTGTGATTTGATTTTCTGAGAACCGGCTATAAACCTTTAGTTTTATGAGTAAAGAAAACCATTACCCGGAATTTGTTGCCCGTTTCTATGACGTGATTTACGATACCGTTCGCACATCAGTGGATCATGACTATTATTTGACTAAGATGAGGACGTCGCGAGGGCCGGTATTGGAGGTCGGCGTCGGAACCGGAAGACTCTTTGCAGACGCACTAAATCAAGGTGTGGATATTTACGGCATAGATATCAATCAGACCATGCTTGATCAACTCAAACAGCGCATTTCTGCTTCGGAAAATCATAGAATTAATCTGGCAGATGTGCGTGATTTTTCTTTGAATATGAAATTCGATCTTATTGTCGCGCCCTTCAGAGTCATGTCGCACTTACTTACCGTTGAGGATCAGTTGGCCGCATTACGTAGAATTAAAACTCATTCAGAGGCTCACGGAACTTTTATTTGGGATGTTTTTGTTCCCGATCCGGTATTATGCAGTAAAGGTTTGGAGCCGACTATGGAATTTGACGGGTTCTGGAAAGAAGGAAGAAAGCTTCAGAGGATCATTTCTGTCAAACCGGAGCCTTCTCGGCAAATAAATCACGCCACCATGCGGTTTATCTGGGATGATGATGACGGGAAGCATGATGAAACATGGACTTTTCCACTGCATTATTTTTATCGTTATGAAATAGAGCATTTATTGCATATCGCCGGGTTCAAAATTATGGATCTTTTTGGCGACTTCCAGGAACA